>JBAIYC010000272.1:0-2483 GCA_037916085.1 Nitrospirota bacterium
CGCTTCGCATCGTCGAACTTCTTGAGCTTCTGGACATCCAGGACCGTCGTCTTCATGCGTGCCCTCGCTTTGCGCTGGAATTTAGCGAATTTCGATCTGATGTTATCCGTGTTAATCCGTGGTTCCCAGAGGTTTTCGGTGTTTATGCCTTATGGAAGACCTTGAGCAGACTCCCGAGCGCGGCCGACGTCCTCTGGAAGAAGTACGATACCGTGGCGACAGGCATCTCTGCCCCGCGTTCGAAGCTTCCCGCAAACGAGACACCGTACTGCCCGGCCAGCTGGTTCGCTCCGCCCGTTGCCGGGCCCACCTGCCGCGGCCCGGAGGCGATCAGCATGCTCTTCCCGCTCTCCGTAAATCTCGACAGGACGCCCATCTCATCGCTCGACAGCTCGTCGCCCCCGCCCGTGCCGCCGAAGAGCGCCCAAAGCTGCCCGTACTCCGCCAGCAGCCGCTCCGACAGGGCGGGCGTCTCGCGCCTGTCCGTTATCGTCACGGCGAATCCCTGCTCCCGGAGCGCGGCCAGAGCGCCTTTGCTGAAGGCCTCCTTGCCGTCCGGGGCGGAGACCGCATAGACCAGGATGCGCCTCTGCACCACCGAGCGGTTGCCCTCTTCCAGCCATTCGGCGACGTTCCGGACGTAGGCCCGGTCGTCATGCATCGCCGAAGCGGCGTTCCGGAAGCGGTCGAGGCCCGCGTCGAAGACGACGCTGCCCCGTCCCGAGGTGTCGTCGGACCAGGTCGCGATGAGACCCTTTCCCGCCGGGTCCATCACCATCCGGACGTTCCTGTCCCGCTTCTCGATGGCCGCGGAACTTCCGCCGGACAGCGAACGGACGTCTCTGAGCAGCGGATTCCCCATGTCCACGTTCGGAACGAAGACCAGGAACTGGAAAGTGTAGGCGATCAGGAGCGTCCCTGCGACGCAGACGAAGAGGTAGAGCGCGAAGACCCGTTTCTTGAAGATGGTCCAGAAGAGGACCATGGTCGGCATGGCGGTGACCGGCCCGCCGATCATGAAAGCGAGCGCTGCGCCGTTGTCCATCGTGCCGCCAAGGGAGCTCTTGATGTGGTAGAGGATGCTCGACGCGCTGATCTGATGCAGGAATATCGGCACCGAGCCGAGCGTGACCCACAGGATGCTTAAGGTGTCCTTCCTGCCGAAGAGGCCGTAGATCCAGGAGGTCGGCATATACCGTTCCACGACCGCTCCGACCGCAACGCCCACAAGGACGTACTTTCCCACGCTCCAGAGCATCTCCGAGGATTTCGCCAGGAAGATGAGGAAGGTGTTGCTCGTGCGCGATGCCACGCGGTTCCCGAACTTCTCCTTGCAGTTGCAGCGGAGCCGCTCGTCGGGATAGGCCTCGTCGTGGAAGTCGCCACGCGGGATCGCGCCTTCGATGATGATGGTCTCGGTCCGGAAGCCCCTATCGCGGAGCAGATGGGTGACCACCCCCGCGAAGATCCCCATGGAGAACGCTGCGATCGTCCTGACCACCGTCCACTCGGGCCCCAGGTCGTTCAGCGTGAGCAGATAGGTCGAGGGGCTCATGAGCGGAGAGGTGACGAGGAGCGACATGACCGGCGCGAGCGGCAGGCCCGCGAAGAGCAGGCTGACCGCGGTCGTGAGCGTCCCGCAGGCGCAGAGGGGCGTCAGGATCCCGACGAAGGACGCCAGAAAGACGCTTGTGAAGCCGTAGTTCCGGAGCGATGCGCGGAGCTTCACCGCGATCTTGTAGGTCCGGACCGCGCCCGCCAGCAGGACGCCGGCGATAAAATAGGGCAGCACGTCCCAGAGCTCGGCCAGGATGCCGTGGCCGTCGAACAGGAGCTCCCAGAGCTCCCTTCCCAGGAGCAGCGGAAAGGGCCTGTCTGCGAGCCCGGGCAGGGCCTTGTTGCTGGGACCGAAGGCCCAGACGTGCCAGACGATGAGCGCGAGCGACGCCGCGATCATGGCCCACAAGGCGCGGTGCGCTGCCCGCGAAGGCGCGCCGTGGACCTGGCAGGTCTCGTCGCGTTTTATATCGATCGCATCCGACGGCATCGTCGCATTCACCCCACGCGGACAGCACAAGAGCGCTTACCACAAAGGCACCAAGACACGAAGATTGCAGCCGTTACCGTTCCCCTTGGTGTCCTGGTGGTGCATTCCGTTTCTAATCCAGACCGACCTGGAACTCCGGCGCAAAGGTCTCTCCCCGCTTCCGGTAGAGCATCCCGATGAGGAGCAGGAAGGCGAGCCCGAAAAGGACCGCCAGCTTGCCCGCATACGGCGTTCCCTCCGCGGTGCCCGCGATGCCCCAGTTCTGGACCAGCGCCGCTCCTGCCAGCATGCCGAGTACGGCGGCGCCCGCGTCCGTGTCGCCCTGTCCCGACGCGATGAGCTGCCGGAAGGGGCAGCCCTTGATCAGGACGGCCCCGAAGCCGACCATGGTCATGCCGAGGAAGTTCCAGAGATTGCTCTCGTTCGAGCTGGGCTG
>JBAIYC010000273.1:0-2104 GCA_037916085.1 Nitrospirota bacterium
CGCTTCTTCTCGGAGTAGCGTGAATACATCCGGAAGAGCTCTGCCGCGAAAAGGCCCGCTTCGTCGCCGCCCGCACCGGCGCGGATCTCAAGAAAGATGTTCTTCTCGTCCCGCGGGTCCTTGGGCACGAGCAAGAGACGCATCTCCTGCTCCATCTGCGGAGCCTTCGCCAGGAGATCCTTCAGCTCCTTATCGGCCATGGAGCGCATCTCAGAATCGGCCGATTTGTCCTGGCTGATCTCCTCAGCCTCCTTGATCTGGCGCAGGACGTCCTTGTAGGACCGGTAGTGCTGGACCACGTCCTCGATGTCTGACCGCTCCTTCGAGTACTTCTGGTACTTCTGGTGGTCCGCGGCGACCGAGGGATCGGCGAGAAGCCGGGTCAGCTCATCGTATTTTTCGGCTACGGCGTCAAGTTTCTTGAACATATCAGAACCTTTTTGCCACAGAGACACTGAGACACGGAGGAAAAGCGAGAGTAACCACAGATGAACACAGATAGAACCAAACCAAAGTTCGGGCCAAGTCGTATGCGTGTTCATCCGTGGCCAAGAAGCCGCTTCTTGCTTTTCTCCGTGCCTCCGTGTCTTCGTGGTGAAATTGTCTTTTTCTTCCAACAAAAAACCCCGCCTCAGCGGGGTTCCAGTGCCAGGGCCTCGTCCATTGCCCGAATGGCCACCTCGAGCTGGTCGTCCGAGGGTTCCCGCGTCGTGAGCCGCTGCAGCAAGAGACCCGGCAGGATAAGCGCTTCGATGACGGGGTGACCGCGCTTCTTCGCGCTATACCGGATGAACTCGTAGGAGAGGCCGGCAACAAGCGGCAGGAGCACGATGCGCGCCGCCCCCTTCGCCCAGAGCGGCCAGCTGCCGGGGATCATCGAGAAGAGCAGGATGGAGAGCACAATGACAACCATAAGGAAGCTTGTGCCGCAGCGCGGGTGGATGCAGGTGTGCTTCCTTGCGTTGGCAACGGTGAGCTCCTCGCCTGCCTCGAAGGCACCGATCACTTTGTGTTCCGCTCCGTGGTACTCGAAGACCCGCCGGATGTCCTTCATGAACGAGATGCCGGACACGTAGCCCAGGAAGAGGGTCACGCGGATGGCACCGTCGGTCAGGTTGAAAAGGACATTGCCCTTGAAGGCGGTGTATTTTGCCCCGAGAAGGTGCGTGAGCAGGAGCGGAAGACCGAAGAACAGGCCGAGGGCGAAGGCCAGTGCCAGGACCATCGTCCCCGCCATGGCGAGAGGGCCGATCTCTTCCTTCTTTCCGTCCTCGCTCTCAAGCGCTTCGTTGGCGGAGAAGTTGAGCGCCCGGACACCGAGCCACATGGCCTCGAAGAGGGCTGCCGACCCGCGAAGGACCTTCTTCTTGAGCGGGGGGAAACGCTCGCCGACGGGCCTGATCTCCTCCCTGAGAAGGGAGATCGACCCGCTTGGCTTGCCGCCCTTGCGCACGGCCACCGTGAAGGCGTGGGGAGAGCGCATCATGACGCCCTCGATGACCGCCTGGCCGCCTATGGAGAGTTTATCCGACAATGCCGGGACCTCGGGTGGAGAGAGATACGCTGCTGAGGCTTGCCGGATCAGTCCTTCTTGTACTTCTTGCGGAACTTGTCGACGCGGCCTTCGGTGTCGATCAGCTTCTGCTTGCCCGTGAAGAAAGGATGGCAGTTCGAGCAGATATCGAGCTTCACCGTCGCCCCCTGCGTCGAGCGAGTCTGGAAGGAGTTGCCGCAGGCGCAGTGGACTGTGGTCACCTGGTAGTTTGGATGAAGTCCTTCTTTCATGGTACTGTTTCCTCCGTTATGTCCGTGACAGGCGGTGCGTCCTCATTTCCGCCGCCGTCAACTGTTTCCCTATGCAGAGCCGAAATATTACTCCAAAGCCATTCAAAAGACAAGAAAAAAATGTACCCCACCAGAGAGGCTTCTCCGGCGGGGAGCAGGCGCTGACCGCGTCTTGCGGACTACTTGTTCATCGAGTCGAGGAAATCCCGGTTGGTCTTGGACTGCTTGAGCTTGTCGAGCAGGAATTCCATGCTTTCGACCGTGGAGAGCGGGTTCAGGACCTTCCGCAGGATCCACATGCGGTTGAGGTCGTCCTTGT
>JBAIYC010000274.1:0-12264 GCA_037916085.1 Nitrospirota bacterium
CCCATCCCCCGGATGAACTCCGTCCGAAGTTTCGTCCCGATTCTGGGCGCCGGCGAGATGTCCGACGGCACGAGGTCGATCACCTCCTGCACCGAGTCCGCCAGGGCCCCCAGCACCGTCGTATCGCCGTCCACCGTCACCTCGGTGATGATCACGCAGGTGTTCACCGTCTTCTCCGTGGCGCTCATCCCGAACTTGAGCCGCAGGTCCACCACCGGCACCACGCTGCCCCTGAGGTTGATCACACCCCGCATGAAGTCCGGCGTCCGGGGGACCTTGGTCGCCGCGGTGAAGTCCAGCACCTCGCGTACCTTCCCGATGTCCAGGGCATAGACCTCGTCGCCCAGCTTGAAGGTCAGGTACTGAGTCGCTTCGGTTATGTTCGCTACGGCCATGGCAGCCTCCTTGCGGTCATCTTTACATATTTAGTTGCATAGGAGATGCCAGTTTGGAAAGCAGAAAGACTCCGCAATATCAGAGCATTAGAAGGATTGGGATGTCGAGATATTTCTCATGATGAGACTTTCTGTAGCAGGATGATACAAGGAGAGATTCGGCAGATGGGGCAAGCTTGATTGTGTCGAGTTTAATGATTGGGCGTGGAGGCCGTTACTGGTGCGGCTCCCGCAGTTTCTTCATCTTGCGGTAGATCGTGGCCCGCGAGATCCCCAGCGCCTCTGCGGCCTTGTTCACGTCTCCGTCATAGCGCGTGAGTGCAGTGCGTATCGAGTCCTCCACCATGCGGTTCAGATCGCCGTTCCGTGCGTCCGGGGTCGCTGCGGGCTGCCGAGCGAATGAGGGGACATGCTCAGGCCGCAGCGGATTGCCCCTGGCCCGAAGCACTGCATATTCCAGCACATTCCTGAGCTCCCGGATATTGCCCGGCCACGAGTAGGACATGAGCAGCTCGATCACGCTACCCGAGACCTCGCGGTACGAGTAGTTGAGTGACGCAAGAATATTGGTTACCAGACCGGGGATGTCCTCCGGGCGATCCCTGAGAGCGGGAATACGGATGGGAACGACCTGAACGCGGAAGAAAAGGTCCTTCCGAAAGACGCCGGCCGCCGACTCCTGCACCAAGTCCTTGTTCGTCGCGCAGATGAGCCGGAAATCGCTCCGCCGCGTCCGCGTCTCGCCGAGTCGCCGGTAGGACTTCTCTTCCACGACCTTGAGAAACTGCGCCTGGATGGCCAGGTCCATGTCCCCGATCTCGTCGAGGAACAGCGTACCGTGGTCCGCGATGTCGAGCAGGCCCTGCCGGTCCTGGACCGCCGAGGTGAAGGAACCCTTCACGTGACCAAAAAGCTCGCTGGCCAGCAGTTCGCCGCGAAGGCTGGAGCAGTTCACGTCCACGAAGACGCCGTTGTTTCGGCGGCTGTTCGCATGGATCCACTGGGCAAGGATCCCTTTCCCGACGCCGGTCTCGCCCGTGATCAGCACCGGCGAATCGTTGGCCGCTGCCAGGAGAGCAAGTTCCATGACCGAGGCCGCGGCCTTGCTTTCTCCAAAAAAGGGCTGGTTCTTCCGCTCCAGGAGCTGGTGAGAACGGACCTTGTGGCGCAGGGACCCGATCTCCATGCTCTTCCGGAGAGAGACCTCGAGGTTCTCGAGGTTCACCGGCTTGGTCAGGAAATTATCGGCGCCCCGCCGCATGGCTTCCACCGCCAGCGGGATGTCAGCCATGCCGGTGATGATGACGATCGCCATGTCGGGATTGGCGCTACGCAGTTCGTCGATCAGATCGATCCCGTTCCCGTCAGGCAGGTAGTTATCGAGGATGGCAACGTCAAAACTGCGGGAAGCAAGCGCCTCACGGGCCGAGGCGGCGGAAGAGGCCGTCTGGACCTCGAAACCGATCCTCGAAAGATACCGGTCGAAGACCATGCAGATATTAGGCTCATCGTCGACAACAAGGACGCTCCGTTTCATGAGATCCCCCCCGGATGCTCACTCCCCAGAATACAGGCCCTTCCTGTGCACCTGATTCTACACGAAATCTCGCCAATTTGCATTCATTATAATGTACGACTGGACGTCAAAACGGGCCTCCTGCGGTATAGACCTTCCTCCGGAACTCTCCTCTCGCCCATTCGTCTATCCTCCTTGCGCGGTACCGGAAGATGTTCTCAAGCTGTCTGCGGACAGCAATCGCATGGACCGCATCGCCAAGCGGTCCGAGAGGCAGCTGATACCTCACGGTGTCGCGCATGAAGGTGCCCGTGTCATCCTCTTCGAAGGTATGCAGATGGCTCCAGGAGCGGTAGGGTCCGACGAGCTGAATGTCGGTGAACCGCTCGGGAGGAAGGTAGCCCTCGATCCTGCTCCTCCAGCGGAGCGGGATGCCGAACCAGCGGATCGTGTAGTCGAACGCCGCGCCGTCGAACATTTCCGTCTCTGCATCGCGGTCCCGCATGACGAAATGAAGCCAGTCCGGCGTGATATCGTAGAGGTTCCGCGGGTCCTCGAAGAAGGCGAAGGCCTGCTTGCGGGGGAGCGGCAGGACCTGCGAGGCGGAAAGCTCGTAGGCGGCGCGCCCCAAGCGCCGGAAAGCGACGGTGAAGGTTGGAGGAAGTTGCGAGCTCATTGACCTAACGCTCTTCTGAAGATCCGTTCTCGTCGAGCCATGCGCGCCGGCGCAGGTTCTTCTGTCAGTAACGACGCCTCTCGATGTTCTGCGGTGAGTCGTTCTTCGGCGAGTTCACCTTCGATGTAACCTCGTAGAGTTCCAGTTCATCGTCGGAATAGGGCCGGAGCACCGGGAGCAATCGGTCCGTCTCCCGGACGGCCGGGTCCAGCCACAGGTCCACATCGTCCTTTGCGGTGATGACCGGCATGCGGTCGTGGAAGGGGCTGACGGTGTCGTTCGCAGCCGTCGTGATAATCGTGCAGGTGCAGATCTGCTCCCCTTCGGGCGAGGTCCACGGACTAACGATCCCCGCCATGCCAAAGGGCCTGCCTGACCTGAGCTTCACATAGACAGGCTTCTTCTTCCCGCCCTCGCTCTTCCACTCGTAGAACCCGTCGGCGACAACGAGGCAGCGGTGAAAGCGAAAAGCCTGCCGGAAGCTTGCCTTTTCGGCGACGGTCTCGGCCCGGGCATTGATCATCTTGTGGCCCTCGGTAAGGTCCCTGCCCCAGGGTGGAACGAAGCCCCACCTGCAGGTGGTGAGGCGCCTTCCGCTGCCGTCGTTCACGATGACGGCGACGTCCCTGCCCGGCGTAATATTGTAGGACGGTGCCGGCAGGGAGCCTGCGGCCGGCAGGCCGAAAACTTGCGCAATGACCTCGAAGGTGCTGAACAGCACGAACCGTCCGCACATGTCGCATCACCTCATTGCCGGCCGCCGCCTTCTTCGCGCACCGCTTCCCGCCTCACCCACAGCCTGCCGACGATGACGACCCCGACGGCACAGACCGCCTCGAAGAGATACACGGCAGCGCGCGAAGGATGGAGCCGCCCGGCCAGGACGGGGTCGGTGATAATCATCTCGCTGCCGACCTTCCCGAGGAGCGCCGCGCCGAACACGATGATGGCGGGGTAGCGTTCCATGACGAGCTCCAGGAGGCCGCTGGCAAAGATGATGAAGGGGATACTGAGGCCCAGACCGAAAATGAGAAGGCGGAGGTCGCCGTGGGAAGCCGCTCCCACGGCAAGCATATTGTCGAGCGACATGGTGATGTCGGCGACAACGATCAGTCGGATGGCGTGCCAGACCGATGCGGCCTCCCGGTGATGTTCGACGGCCTCCTCGTCCTCGACAAAGAGCTTGATCGCGATCCACAGGATGACGGCCCCGCCGGCGAGCCTGGCGTAGTTCATGCCGAGCAGCTCGGCCACGAAGAAGGTGAACGCGACCCGCAGCATCACGGCGAAAACAGCACCGAAGACGATCCCCTTCCGGCGCTGCTCCCGGGGAAGCGTGCGGGCCGCCATGGCGATGACCACGGCATTGTCCCCCGACAGGACCAGATTGATGGCGATGATGCTCACGAGGCCGGAGAGGAACTGCATGTCGTAGAAGGGAGTCATCATGTCGACTGTTTGGCTCCCGGAGGGAAAAGAAGGAAGCCCTGGACGGATTATCGTCCGGCGCTTTACGCGTTGTCAAGCTTATTGTCCCCGCGGCGCGAGGTTAGCTCGATATCCGCATCTCTCGGAGGAGCCGCGCATACTCATCGCGGGTCGCGCTCCAGTGCCGGAGCTCCGCCTCTGCCTGCTCTCTCGAACGGGAGCTTGCCGCTTCCGACCCCTCGCGCCCCTCCAGGTCAGCGATGATCTTCCGGTACTTCCGGACATACTGCTCGCAGACCGCCAGTTCCCGTCCGAGAGATATCTCGAATTCGTCGGTATGCATTCGCGTGCCCTGTTCCTGCATGAGATACAAAGAAAGAGCGGCAGGCATCCGCCTGCCGCTCCGGACCGCGTTTCTAATGACCGGTCGGGAAGAACGTATAGCTCACCCAGACCAGGATGCCGAGCAGCACGACGCCCAGTCCGATGCTCCACCCGATGAGCTTCTTCTCAACTGGGAGAAGAGGCTCCCATTCCATCTTCTTGAGTTCTTCCGATAGTTTCGGTTGGTCGGCCATATCCAGGCCTCCTTTCCTAACCCGCCAGCGGCGGTTTGACGCCGTGGAAGAATATCCACGAGATGACGAGCCCGATCCAGATGATGAACCCGAAGAGCGAGATCACGTAGACAGCTGCCAGCCTGCCGATGCCTTCTTCCCAGAGCTTCTTGAAGTTCGATACCAGGCCGATGGTGAAGAAGGTCATGACGAAGAAGATGCCCCGGAATACGTTCGCCTCGCCGGTCGCTGCCTTCGCGGCGTTCATCGTCGCCGTCGGAGCCTTGAGCTGGTCGCTGAGCGGCGCAAGCTCCGCCTTGTCCTTCGTGATCTTGTCACCGAGCGCGGCTGCAGTGGTCTTGTCGCTCCCGATCTGGGTATTCAGGGCCGCGATGGCCTTCTTGTCCTTCTTCGGGAGAGCGGCGAGCTTCGCCTCTTCATCGGCGATCTGCTTGTTGAGCCCCGCAAGCTGCGCCTCCTGGGCGGCTATCTGTTTGGTGAGCGGACCTGTCTGCTTGCTCATCGCCGTCACCGCCTTGGAAGCGGGCAGGCAGACCAGCAGGATGATGATGAAGGTCACGACGTAACCGATGACGAACTTGGGGAAGCGGTCCCAGATCTGGCCGGGCCGCACCCGCTCACCGGGCTTGCACTCGATCACCGAGCACCAAATGATGGCCAGCACGAAGGCCCAGACGCCGATGAACACGTCGATGAACACCTTGACGACGGCCGCCGCGTTCTTGATCCATTCGGGCGAGTACATGACGCCCTGGGCGGCGTTCTTCCCAAGGATCAGGCCTTCCGTAACCGCACCGGCCGCGACCGCAGCGCCGTCGGTCTTGACCGCGAGGCCCATCCAGGCGCCGGCCACCATCGGCTCCTTCCAGAGGAGCGCTTCGGCGAAGAAGGGCAGGATGACGAGCTCCACGACCGCGAAGACCACCACGAGGGAGGATACCATGATCGGCACCACCGGTCGCGCCTTGATCGCACCGCCCGTTGCGATGGCGGCCGACACGCCGCAGATCGAGATGCCCGAGGCCAAGGGGGCCGCCCACTCCCTGCTGAACTTGAAGTATTTGCGGGCGATGAAGTAGACGAGCGCCCAGTAGATGAGGTAGGCTTCGACGATGGCACAGAGACCCCGGAACATGACGGCGGTTGCCAGGCCAAGCTTCTCCGCCGCCATCAGGCCCAGCGAGCCGCCAAGGATCACGATGGCGGTCTTGATGTAGAGCTCCGGCCGGACCGCCTCTTTGATCCAGTTCGCGAAGGACGGGACGAAGTTCCCGAAGAAGAGGCCCGCGAGAAGGGCGACAATGAACCCGGCCTCAGCCGTGAGCTTGAGCGACCAGGTGATCCCGAACTTCTTCATGTCCGGCGGCGTGGTCACTGCGATATTGGCCCAGCTCCCAAACATCCAGCAGAGATAGCTGATCCAGAACACGACGGTGAATCCGATGATGAAGTTCTTGAGGTCCGCCTTGAGCGCCGCGGCGCCGATGGTCATGATGACGAGCAGGACTACGTACGTGAGGACGAGCGACCCGAACCCCGAGAGCCAGGTCGCCGAGATCGGCTTGAGCGCTTTCGCGATGTCAGTCCAGACCTGGGTGGTCACTCCCCACTTGAGGACGTCCGTACCAATAAAGGCCCCGAGGGAAACGATGAAAATGAACAGGCCGATCCATACTGCCAGCCAGTCTTCACTGATGCCTTTTCGTTCTTGTTCCATTCCGCACTGACCTCCTTTGTTCATGCAGTATTGAAGCATTGTCTTCACTTCAAATCTCCGCATCTGTCAGCGGCCGATACGTCATCACCTCCCTTGCCATGTGATGGGAAAAAGAATGATGTTGATGATGCACTGAGGGTAGATTATACCGGAGTTTTCTAAAGAGAGGGAAAAAATACTTCTTCGAGGCAAACACGTGCGCAATTCTCTGGCTTGAGAACTTCTGCATCCGGGCCTTTATGGTCTCACGGCCCGTCGCCTCCGCACCCATTTCTCGGTCTCGGCCGCGAAGAAAACGGCCGCCGAGAGGCCGATGACCGCGATAAGCTCGATCATTGTGAGCGGCTGCGTCTTGAACACGGGGTTCAACACCGGAACGTAGACCGTGAGGAGCTGCAGGGCGATCGTCACCGCGATGCACCACAGCATGGCCATGTTCGACAGTAGTCCCTGCCGGAAGAGGGACTCCCGCTCCGACCGGATGGCCATCACGTTCCCGAGCTGCAGGAAGCAGAGCGTCGTGAAGACCATGGTCTGCCAGTGACTGTCGCCGATGTGGATGGCCCACGCCTGAACTGAGAGCGTGATCGCACCCATCAGGAGCCCGACCCATACCGTGTAGGCTCCGAGTCCGCCGGCGAAAAGGCTCTCCTTCGGATGGCGCGGCGGCCTGGCCATCACGTTCTGCTCACCCGGCTCCGCGGCAAGAGCGAGCGCCGGGAGGCCGTCGGTCAGCAGGTTGATCCAGAGGATGTGGATCGGCTGCAGCGGGATCGGCAGGCCGAAAAAGGGCGCAAGGAAGAGCGTCCAGATCTCGCCGGAGTTCGACGACAGCAGGTAGCGGACAACCTTCCGGATGTTGTCGTAGATCTTTCTGCCTTCCTTCACAGCCCGGACGATGGTCGCGAAGTTATCGTCCAGCAGGATCATGGACGACGCCTCCTTCGCAACGTCCGTGCCGGTAACGCCCATGGCAACGCCGATGTCCGCCTTCTTGAGCGCTGGCGCATCGTTCACGCCGTCGCCGGTCATGGCCACAAAATGGCCCCGGTCCTGGAGGGCGCGCACGATCTTGAGCTTCTGCTCCGGCGCCACGCGGGCGTACACCCGGATGGACTCGACGCGCTTCTCGAACTCCTCCAGCGAAAGCGCGTCAAGCTCGGCGCCGGTCATGACGGCCCGCGTGTCACCGTCTTCGATGATGCCGACCCGCTTTGCGATCGCCGCGGCGGTCCGCGGGTGGTCTCCGGTGATCATGACCGGTGCTATGCCCGCGCTCCTGCAT
The DNA here is from genome assembly GCA_037916085.1 of Nitrospirota bacterium. Classification (GTDB taxonomy): domain Bacteria; phylum Nitrospirota; class UBA9217; order UBA9217; family UBA9217; genus JAKAHZ01. The sequence continues at coordinate 7,596 of JBAIYC010000274.1, forward strand.
TCCTCGACCGCCTGCCGCGCCTCCTCCCGAGGCGGGTCCATCATGCCCATGATGCCGAGCAAGACCAGCTCGGTCTCCGCTCTCTCCGGGGACCGGTCCTCAGGAAGCCGGTCCCAGGTCCGCATGCCGATTGCCATTGCCCGGAGCCCGTCGGCGGCGATGCGCTCGCTCACTGCCTCGACCGCAGCCCGGTCAAGCGGCCGAACACCCTCCGCGGTGAGGACTCCGGCCGACCGGTCAAGGATGTTCTCCACAGCGCCCTTCGTGAAGGAGACGATGTCTCCCTTGAGTACAGACTGACTGCCATCGACCGCCCAGCGGTGGAACGTGGTCATCAGTTTGCGCTCCGAGTCGAACGGCAGTTCGGCAATACGGGGATGTTCGGCTTCCAGCCCTGCCTTTTCGAACCCGTTCTCCCGTGCGGCGGAAAACAATGCCGCCTCTGTCGGGTCGCCGATGACCGTGCCGCCAGCACCCAGACGCGCGTCGTTGGAAAGGGCGAGAGCCGTGAGGAAAAGGCCGCGAGGCGTGAGACGTGAACCGTGAGAAGCTGCTGTACCCGCTGTGGTCCTTTCTCCCACGCCTGACCTTTCACGTTTCACGAGCGCTCCGTCCACCCACATCTCCTCCACGGTCATGCGGTTCAGGGTGAGCGTGCCGGTCTTGTCCGTGCAGATGTAGGTGACCGATCCCAGGGTCTCGACCGCGGGAAGCTTGCGGACCAGGGCGTTCTGTTTCACCATTTTCCTGGCGCCCAGAGCGAGAGAGATGGTCACGACCGCCGGGAGCGCCTCGGGGATGGCCGCGACGGCGAGGCTCACGGCAACAAGGAATATCTGCACCGCCGGTTCACCCCGCAGCAGCCCTCCGGCGAAGACGACGGCGCAGACGGCCAGGATGGCGATCGTGATACGCTTCCCGAAATGGGCGAGCCGCTTCTGGAGTGGCGTCTTCCCTTCTTCCTCCGCCTGCAGCATCGCCGCGATCCTGCCGAGCTCGGTCTCCATGCCCGTGGCCGTGACGACACCGGTCCCGCGGCCATAGGTAACGAAGGTCCCTTTGTAGACCATGTTCGTGCGGTCGCCGAGGGAGAGCGCTCCTTCCGCAAGCGCCGCCGCCTGCTTCTCGACCGGGACCGATTCGCCGGTGAGTGCGGCCTCATCGGCCTTGAGCCGCACCGCCTCGATGACGCGGAGGTCCGCGGGCACGACATTGCCCGCCTCGAGAAGGACGACGTCCCCCGGGACGAGCCCCGCTGAGGGGATGACGACGTGCTGCCCGTCTCGAAGCACCGTGGCGTGCGCGGCGGCCATCTTCTTGAGCGCTGCCATGGCCTTCTCGGCCCGGTATTCCTGGGTAAAGCCGAGGACGGCGTTCAGCAAAAGGATAATGATGATGGCAATGGTGTCCGAAGGCTCCCCGATGATGCCCGAAACGACAGCTGCCGCGATCAGGACGAGGATCATGAAGTCGCTGAACTGGCCCAGGAACATCATGAGGAGCGGGGTCCTCTTTCGTTCCTGGAGCTCGTTCGGACCGTATCGCTCAAGACGCACCCGGGCCTCGTGTCCGCCGAGACCGGCAGCGGACGAACCGAGCTTCGCGAGACACTCCTGGGGGGAGAAGAGATGGAAACCCTGAGACGTCACAGGTTGGATCGACCTCCGTTACCTGCAAGTATAGCGGAACACCAGGACGCTTTCAAATGAAGGGGGGCGCTGGACTCCGCAGCAGGCGACGCGGGGCTCACTTCGCGCTGTTGACGAAGGGCATCCCATGGTATAATAGTGCCGCTGAACCCTGCGACAGTTGCTCACGTCCTGCCCTGGGGGTGCTATGAACCGCTTCCTTGCTTTTCTTGTCCCAACGTTTTTTGTCGCATTTCTCATCACGCCGCCATGCGGAGCGGCTCCGTCTAAGGACGAAGCAAACCTTCAGCGGGAATCGTCCAGGCTGGACAAGACTGCCTCGTCCTCTTCCGGAGAGGCAGCGGTCATCAAGCGGCTCACGAAGGACTTCGGCGTCGAGGCTGATCGCGTGACGGCGCTGCGAAGGAAAGGCCTCGGTTACGGAGAGCTGTCGATCGTGCTTTCCCTCGCGCAGAAGATGCCTGGCGGCATCACCGATGCCAGTGTGGAGAAGGTTATCGCGCTTCGTCAGGGCCCGCCCGCTGCGGGATGGGGCGCGGTCGCGAAACAGCTGGGGGTCAAGCTGGGGACGGCGGTCAGCCAGGTCAAGAGGGTGAACAACGAGGCCCATCGGGAGATGAAGGCCGAAGACCATGAGGTGCAGCAGGCGCCCGAGAAGCAGGCGGAACCAGCGGCCCCCCCCGCTGTGGAACGGAAGACCTTTACCGGCGAGGGGAAGGACATGAGCCGCGGAAAAGCCGCGGAGTAGTCAGGTCTCGTCAAACCGGCCGCTTCTCCTCCCTCATCCCGCTGCCGACCGGAAATACCGGCTCACCACCTGCCCCAGGTTCGCGGCGAGGCTTTCCTTCGCATTCACGATATAGATGCGGTCCTGGATCTGGAACAGCTCCCGCTCCAGCCGAAGCACGGGCGGCGGCGCATCGGATCGATGCGCCAGCGCGCTTTCAAACATCGGCACGATCTTGTCCTTCATGCGGAGCTCGGTGTCCATCAGGAAGACCGCCAGCTCCGGCCGAAGATCGTCGACGCGGTCCAGGAATGCCGCGATCTCGCTGTCGTATATCTGCTTGGGCGGCGATGATTTCACTTCGATGTAGATCAGCGATCCGTCCAGCTTCGCCAGCACGTCGTAGTCCCCGCCAACCCGCGGCCGCCTGAACTTGACGGCTCGTAATACTTCGGCCCCGAACTCCCGTTTCAGCAGTTCCGCGACATACCACTCCAGTGTCGGCCCGAAACTGAGGACCGGCTGCCGGATAAGACGGCATCCGTCATCGGCGGCCTCGGCAAGGCCCGTCTTCTTCAGCTCATCGATATACATGCGAACCGTGCGCGCATTCGCATACCGCGTCAGCATATCGACGGCGAAGCCGTCCTGATGTTTGATCACATCACGGAGGAACAGCCTGAAGGAATAGCGGTGCAGGAGTTCGTAGAAGCCGTCAAGGAACGGTCCGGCCGGAAGGAGGAGGTCGCCCTCGGTCTCCTGCTTGAAGACGCGGAAGCCGCGGCGGTGAAGCAAGACCGACAGTGCCGGCGTGAGCAGGGCGAGCTGCCGTCTGAGCCGCGCCACCTCCCTGCGAAGGGACTCAACGTCCTGCCGATGATTGTCGGGTCCCCCCGTCGTTTGCCTCGATAGCACCCCTTTGCTGGACCTAGTGCGGCCCGCCTCGCGGGCAGGGCGTTCTTTCGCCGAGCCTTGCTTACCTGCAGTTTTCCGGCTTCGCGCGGCAGTCTTCCTTCCTGTTCTTCTCGGCAAGTCGAAGCTCCCTTCGCAGTTTTCCTTCGCGCTGTCTGCGCTGTTCCTCGTCGGTCTCTGCAATGAGCCGCGGGACCTCCACAGGGTGTCCCTCCTTGTCGATCGCAACGTAGGTGAGGTAGGCGGAGGCCGCATGGCGGACTTCGCCCGTCAGGAGGTTCTCGGCCTCCACCCGCACCCCGATCTCCATGGAGGTTCGGCCGACGAAGTTCAGGCTGGCCTTGAAGAACAGGAGGTCGCCTACGAAGATGGGATGGTGGAAGTCCATGCGGTCGATGGACGCGGTGACCACATTGCGGCGGGAATGCCGGGCTGCCACTACGCCCGCGGCCTCGTCGATGATCTTGACCACCACTCCGCCGTGAACATTCCCTGCCGGATTGGCATCCTGGGGGATCATCATCTGTGCGGTGATGACACTGCTGTCCTTGACGAATTTGCCGTTCATGAGAGAACCTCCGTCCTGGGGGTTACTTCATTATTATAGCTGAACGGCGGAGGGAAGAGAATGGATGATGTGAAGCGATGCCGGAGGGCACATCGGAGGCCGGGTCAGGCAAGACCGCTTCGTGCTATGCGGCAGAGCCCAGGCGCCGATACGCGAAATCGATGTCAGCAGCAAGCATCCCGACCCTGCCGGAAAGTTCGGTCACGTCCTCTACCGTCAGGTTCCAAGCAGGGAAGTCCGGACCATCGGGGAACTCGCGGCGGGCTAGGAGCCCTCTGAGCGCGCAGAGATATTCCGTGAGCACCCCGGTCTCCTCCCGGCTCAGTGCACCCAGCTCGATGAGACAGGCCAGCTCGCGCGACAGACGGTCAAGGTCCACGGCCAGCGCGCCGATGATCCTTGTCATCGTTTCCCTGCACATGGCCTGCTCAGTCACTACAGCTTTGCCCTCCCTGGTCCTGACTTTTTTGCTGCTGGCGTCTGTTTCGGTCGATCTCGAGCACAGGCCTCCGCGGCAAGGCCTGCGCGCTGTACCCCGGCCATCAGGCCCGTACGCGCGACGGCGAAGCTACTAGATTGCCGCGTTCGCTGTCGTTGCCGTCTCTCCCGCATTGACCAGGAAGAGGTCATCTGCCGAGAAGACTCTGTCGATGTCCAGAATGATGATGAACCGATCGTCTCGCTTCCCCATCCCCCGGATGAACTCCGTCCGAAGTTTCGTCCCGATTCTGGGCGCCGGCGAGATGTCCGACGGCACGAGGTCGATCACCTCCTGCACCGAGTCCGCCAGGGCCCCCAGCACCGTCGTATCGC
>JBAIYC010000275.1:0-6563 GCA_037916085.1 Nitrospirota bacterium
ATGGGCAGGATACTTCTTATCGATGATGATGCTGCGTTCCTCCATGCGCTTGAGAACTACGTCGAGCAGAACTACGCGGGCCTTGAGGTCCTTACCTGCAACGATCCGCTCCGCTGCCTCGTGAACATCACGCCCGACCTCGCCCTGCTGTTGGTCGACCTCGAAATGCCCGGCCTCGACGGCACCAAGGTCCTCTCATACGCCACGTCCCGGGGGCTGGACAAGAACCGGATCGTCATCCTTTCCGCGCACGATGCCGACTACCTGCACGAACGGTTCCCCATGGGAAGCTGCCTTGCCGTCTTGAACAAGTACGAGGGCAAACAGAAGGACGTCCTCGACATGATCTTCCGGTCCCTGCAGAAGAAGATCGCAAAGATGCCATAACGGTACCCCTTCCCCTTCTTGTTTCCTGTGTCTTCTCTCTTCCTGCTTTCTTCTGGGTCTTTTCCCGACTGAGTAAGTGCTGTTATTATCTTCGTCACCTTTCTTGCTTGCCCAAGAAAGGTGATCAATCCCTGCGACATATGATCCCGGCGCTGCCGGGGACGGGGTCAGTCGCGGCAGGTCGCATATCTATATCCCGACGAGTCGGGATGCTGTCGGACCTCCTCACAAGGGCGCCCGGCGAAAATCCTTTACGGCACGCTCGGTCGTCCTCGGTACATTTCGGAAACTCGCCCTTCGGGCTTCAAACATCCGAAATGTTTAACCCTCGTCCTCGGTCGCTCGCCTGGATTTTCGCATGGGGTCCACCCCAGGCACCGCACGTCTCCGGATGCGGCCCTATGAATTTCTTGGGGCACCCGTCAAGGCCTAAGGCAGCGTCCCGCAGGGCGCACGCGCACTGTCTGAGGCCGGAGGCCGAGTTTGCGCGAGCGAGCGAACGTGGCCTTAGACGGGTCAAGAAATTCATTGTCGCCCCTGTGCCGCTGGGCTCCAATCCTCAAGGAAGAGGTCATTCTAATCGCTCACCGAGCCCCTAAGTCGGGCTGGGTTCGCTCCTGGATTCAGGACGCGAAGGAGATGTGCAAGAACACAGACCGATGCATGCTGCTCTGATCGAGCCAGCCGTGTGTTCACCCACTCAAGATGGAGCAGAGCCTTTCTTCTTTACTTCTCACATGAACTCCTCGAAATAGTCCAGGTCCTTGTGGAACGTCTCTTCCAGGGATGCCAGTGCGATGAACGCCACGGCCACGCAGATGCCGCCCACCGCGATCGCGCTGCCTGCAAGGCCGAATGAGGGAATTCCGTACTGGAAGAGCTTCGTGATGGGCACCACCATGCCCCGCACGAAGTTCGGCACCGTCGTGGCGACCGTGGCCCGGAGGTTCGTGCCGAACTGTTCCGCCGCCACCGTCACGAAGATGGCCCAGTAGCCGACGGTAAACCCGAGAGCGAGGCAGACGCCGTAGAAGAAGACAGGGCTCCTGCTTCCCTGCAGAAAGTACAGGGTGATGGCGCCCATGGTCAGGAGCAGGTAGATCAGGACCACCTTCTTCCTGCTCCGGAGCAGCTGGCTCAGGAGGCCGCTCGACAGGTCGCCGAAGACCAGCCCCAGGTAGCAGAACATGACCGCGTTGCCGGCGGTGACCGGGGCGGTGGTTCCCAGGGCCTTCGCGAACTCGGGCGCGAAGGTGATCAGCACCGCCACGACGAACCAGATCGGCACACCGATCAGGACCGAGTTGAGGTACCGGAAGAACCTTCTTTTGTCCGTAAAGAGCGCGAAGAAGTTCCCCCGTCCGCCTGCGGCCTTCTCCTCCATAGAGCGGAACATGCCGGACTCGGCCACGCTGATCCGCGTGATGAGGAGCAGCAGACCGAGCACGCCGCCGATGATGAAGGCATTGCGCCAGTCGTAGGCATTGGCGACGGCGTTCGCCAGGACGGCGCCCGAGACGCCCACGGAAGCCACAAGCATGGTGCCGTATCCCCGGACGCTCTTGTGCAGCACCTCGGACACGAGGGTGATGCCGGCTCCGAGCTCGCCGGCCAAGCCTATGCCGGCGATGAAACGGAGCGCGTAGTAGCCGGGGATGGATGAGATCATGCCGTTCGCGATGTTCGCAACGGAATACAGGAAGATTGAGCCGAACATGATCTTGAGCCGACCCCGCCGGTCCCCCAGGACGCCCCAGAGGATGCCGCCGATCAGCATGCCTGCCATCTGCATGTTCAGCAGGTCCACGCCGTAGTCCGTCAGCTCCCTGCCGGAAACACCGAACGACTTCAGGCTTGGCACCCGGACGATGCTGAAGAGCACAAGGTCATAGATGTCGACGAAGTAGCCGAGCGCGGCAACAATGACCGGAAGGCTGAATATCTGGCGAAGCGTCGCACCGCTTCGATGCTCCATGAGACCTCTCCCCTTCGTACCACGAGAGTCACTGCGATCACCGGATGCTACAGTAGCAAAATTTCGGCGGGGAATCAAGACGGGAAGTCGAACGGAAAGGACTGAACGCACTGAACCCCACGAGTTAAACGTTGTCTCTCGCAGAAAGTCAGAGAAGGCAAAAACCCCAAGCGTTCTCTCGCAAAGCACGCAAAGATCGCAAAGGGAGAAGAAAGCTTAGATCATGTATTCCGTAGGATTTTCCAGATTGGTTTTCTTTGCGTCCTTGGCGCGCTTGGCGAGATACGGACTTTGACTTTGGATGGTCTTGGATTTGGCTTGCGCACGTATCGCCGGAGGGCTACTTTGTCACCACCACGACGCCGGACTCGGTGATGAGACAACCCCGTTCCCGGTCGTGCTCGTGGTCGAAGCCGATCTCCATACCCTCGGGAATGAAGATGCCTTCGTCGATGATGGCCTTCCGGATCCTTGCGTTCCTGCCGACCTGTACATTGTTGAAAAGGATGGAGTCCTCCACGAGCGCGTAGCTGTTGATCCGGCAGGACGGGCCCAGGATGGACCGCCTGACGGCGCTGCCGCTGGTCACGCAGCCCCCGCAGACCAGGGAGTCGAGGTTCTGTCCGCGGCGCCCCTCGTCGTCGAACACTGTCTTGGCCGGCGGAAGGTTCCCCTGGTTTGTCAGGATGGGCCACTGATAGTTGTAGAGGTTCAGCTGGGGCGTGACACTGATAAGGTCCATATTGGCTTCGTAGTACGAGTCGATGGTTCCCACGTCCCGCCAGTAGCCCCGCTCGTGCGGCTCCATGCCGGGGACCGTGTTGTCGAAGAAACTGTACGCGAAGACCTTGTCCTTCGCTTCAAGCATCATGGGAATGATGTGCTTGCCGAAGTCCAGGTCCGCATAGCGCTTCTTGCCTTCCTTGAGCAGCTCCATGAGGCATTCCTTGGAGAAGATGTAGTTCCCCATGGAGGAACAGCAGGTCGGACGGCCAGGGATCGTGACCGGGCAGGCAGGCTTCTCCACGAACTCCTGCACGCAGAAATTGTCGTCCACGGTCATGATGCCGAAGCGGCTCGCCTCCTCCTTCGGCACCTCGAGAACGGCGATGGTCAGGTCCGCCTTGTTCATGCGGTGGTAGGTCACCATCTGGGAGATGTCCATCTTATAGATGTGGTCCCCGCCGAAGATGGCGATGAAGTCCGCGTCCGTGGACTCGATGAACCGTAGGTTCTGGTAGATGGCATCGGCAGTGCCCATGAACCATTTTTCGTTCATGCTGCTCGTCTCGGGGGAGATGGTGTCGAAGAACTCACCGAGCCCCGTCCACTTCCCCCAGGACTCCTTGATGTGCTTGTTGAGCGAATAGGCCTGGTACTGCGTCAGGATGTAGGCTTTCCGGATGCCGGAATTGAACAGGTTAGAGAGGGCGAAGTCGATGATCTTGTATTTCCCGCCGAAGGGCACGGCGGGCTTGGGCCTTCGGACGGTGATGGGGCTCAGTCGCTCACCCTTGCCTCCTGCCAGGACCATGGCCAGCGTGTTCTTGGTGATGTTACCCGTGGTATACATGAGTGGCCCGCCTCCTTGACAGCCTCTTTAGACCAGAACGTATCATAAAAGCGCCTCTGTGTCAAAAGGCAACTTTTTGCGTTGAAGAAGAAAGAAGCGATTGCAGAATAAAGAAAGATTCCCTTCGAGCCTCCCACAGGCAAATCGCCATCGCCAGCCCCGCGGCATTGACACATTCCGGCATTCTCTTTATAATCAATGCCTATGGCTGGACCGGTCGGGGTCATCGGCGCGGGTGCGTGGGGCACCGCGCTTGCTCTTCTGCTCGCTGACAAAGGCATCGACGTCACGCTCTGGATGTACGAAGAGGGCCTGGCGGAGGAAACGGCCCGGACGCGCCAGAACCGCGTCTATCTGCCCGGATTCCCCCTCCCTCCGGCCATAGCGATCACCTCCTCTCTCAAAGACGCGGTCCGGAACCGGCCGTTCCTCGTGACCGTGGTCCCCTCCCACACGGTCAGGTCCGTCTCGTCGCAGTTCGCGCCTTTCCTCGATCCCGGCGCGATCATCATCAATGCCTCAAAGGGCATCGAAATCGACACCCTGGAGCCGGTTGCCGACGTGTTGAAGGACACGCTTCCCGCGCAGTTCCACCGACGTCTCTGCTTCCTATCGGGCCCCAGTTTCGCCAAGGAGGTCGCGCGGAAGATGCCCACGGCCGTTGCCCTCGCCTCCTATGACGACTCCATCGGAAGGCAGGCGCAGCAGCTCATGAGCGCTCCCTACTTCCGCGTCTATACGAACAGCGATGTCATCGGCGTGGAACTGGGCGGATCGGTGAAGAACGTCATCGCCATCGCCGCCGGCGTTCTTGAAGGCCTGGGCTACGGCTACAACACCATGGCGGCGCTGCTCACCCGGGGTCTCGCCGAGATGGCCCGCCTGGGAGTGGCCATGGGGGCTGCTCCCGCCACATTCTCCGGTCTCGCCGGCATGGGAGACCTCGTGCTCACCTGCACCGGCGGCCTCTCCCGGAACCGCAGCCTCGGCGTCCGCCTGGGCAAGGGGGAAAAGCTCGACGACATCATGAGGGGAGCCTCAACCGTTGCCGAAGGCGTCAGGACGGCCAAGGCCACGCGTGAGCTTGCCAGGAAGCACGGCGTGGAGATGCCCGTCGTCGAAGAGGTCTACCGCATCCTCTACGAGGGCAAGGACCCGAAGCAGGCGCTCAAGGACCTCATGAGCAGGGAGCTGAAAGAAGAATAATGGAATCCAAGGTACAACGTTCAAGGTCCGGGGTTCGGACGTCATGGAGCGCGGTTGCCGTCGCCCTCATGACCATCTGCGTGATGTTCCTGGCAGCCTTCCCCGCCCGTGCGGAGATCAAGGTCATCGAGGCCGAGTCCACCTATGCACCGGGCCATAACGATGGCAAGGTGGACCCACGGAGGATCGCTACGCAGGAAGCGCAGCGCAGGGCGCTGGAACAGGCAGGCACCTTCGTAGCAAGCCTCACCGTGGTCAAGGAGTACCGCCTGACGAAGGATGAGGTGACCGCCTATACCGCCGGCTTGGCGGTGACCGATGTCGTCGGCAGCGAGGACCGCGGCACGGCCTGGCATCCGGAGGTCTCTGTCCGCGTGCGTTGCCGCATTGACACCGATGTGCTGGTCGGGCAGATCAAGCGGTACCGGGAGAACGAAGAGCTTCGCGAGCAGATCGAGGACATGGCGCAGCTGCAGGAGGCGCTCCGGAAGGAGCGTGCCAGCCTGATGAAGCAACTCGCCGAGGAGAAGGACACGGCAAAGGTCGCCGTTCTGCAGGGAAAACTCGCTGCCGTGCTGACCGACGAGGAGTCCATCGATACCACCAACAGGATCTGGGCCAAGGTCTCGCCGCAGCTCGACTTCTACAGCGGCGGCGAGGTGAATCGGCGGGTCCGGCTAGACGGCCTCGAGGATTCCGTCGGAAAGCTCCAGAAGGTCGTACAGGCAAGCCCCGAGAACCAGCAGGCGCGACTGCTTCTTGCGACCCTCTATGAACAGCAGAACGACCTGCAACGCGCCGAGGCGCTGCTGCGGGACACGGTCGCGCGGTATCCCAACCGCCCCATCCTCCACCTGCGGCTCGGCATCGTTCTCAGACAGCAAAAACAGTACGATGAGGCGCTGCAGGAGCTTCACTTCATGGAGAAGAAACGTCCCAACCAGCCCCAGATGCTCTTCCAGACCGGCCTGACGCACAAGGCACGGGGAAATTGCCGGCTCGCATCTGCCTACATGAAACGTCTTCTCCTCTATACCCGGAAGGTCGACCAGCCGGAGATCGAAGAGCTGAAACCGAAAGCGCAAGAGGTCATCGATGCCTGCGGCGAGCAGCCTTCTAGGCAAACGCGGCACCGGTGAGCTTTGTAGGGCGGCCCCGTACAGATCCTTCAAGAGGACCTAAGACTTTGCTTCGTTCGTCATTCCCGTGAATACGGGGGGACCAGACCCTTCTCAACGCCCCTGGATTCCCGCTTCCGCGGGAATGACGGCGTCTGGATTTGGCGGCCAGACAGGGCCGTCTCTAGATTTCTATTGCTATGAACTCCTCCGACCTCACCAAGCTGCTCGAATCGGTTCGCTCCGGCAGAACGACCGTCCAGTCGGCCCTCGAACGGCTCAAGCACCTCCCCTTCGAGGACAT
>JBAIYC010000276.1:0-3202 GCA_037916085.1 Nitrospirota bacterium
CTGCTGTAACCACTTGGTCAAAGACGGCTTCGTCTGCGCCTAGTGCGCGCGAGGGCCTGCGGCGATCCCTCCATCCGCAGGCCCGTTCGATCGCTCCGCCTGCCTATTGCTCGAAGACCTGAATGACGGACACGTCATTGGCGTTGTCAATGTTCAGCATCAGGAAACTGCTGGGAGAAACGACGTAGAGAACCTTGTTGTTCGAATCCGTAATTCGGCCCTTCACGAGGGGGTCGGCCGTGAGCGCGCTGCTGCTCACCAGCCCCGGGGTGAAGCCGCTGTAATACGACTCGGCGTCCAGCGTGGTCACCAGTGTACCGTTCCCGCTGGAGGTCGCTGTTCCCGAACTGTGCGGCGAGAAGATCGATCCGCCGGGCGCCTGGCTCGCGAAGTAACCCCCGCTGACCGTCGCTGCCGAATAGGCGCTCGCGGCCTGGGGCAGTATCTTGCCGACGGAAACACCGGGGTCGAATCCCAGCATCAGGCCGGTGTTCGGCCCCGTCAGATACCATTTGCCGCCAATGACTGATCCGGTGGTGATCGTCGCCTGTCCGTTGGCTTCGACCGTGTAGGTATAGTTGATACCGCCCCCGTGGTAGATATTGGCGCCATCGTTCTGATCGTATGATTTGATCAGGAGGTTCCCGGCGCCGTCGGCATCGAACAGAGCGAGCGTCGATGTCGTCAGAAACTCATAGCTGGGTTGAGAATAGTTAGCGGTCTGGAGAGTCACGCAGTTTCCCTTGAGCGAACCAAGGCCGAATGGTCCCGTCTGCTGCGCAAGCATGCTGCCGCTGAACACGCGGCCAGCCCCGCTCGTATCGGATATCAGCGTGACCAGGTGGCCTGCATTCACCATATAGAGCACCGCGTTCCCCTGCGTGCCGGTCAGGGCCGAGGCGGTCAGGACCATTCGACCCGTGTTCGACGGGACTCCGTACGTACCGGTCCAGGCTGTCGTAACAGGGCTGGCCCCAAAGACCTTGTCATCCAGCAGGCCGGTGCCGAAATACCCGGCCCCGTCGGCGGACACGGTTCCGCCCATGGCTTCGCGCGGTCCGTAGGACTGCGAGGCGTTCCAACCGTTGAACACGAAGGCGTAGGGGCCCGTGATCGCGCTCTGCAAGAAGGCCGCGGGGTCCTGCCGCCACATCGAGCCTGAAAGTCTCGTGCTCGTGGGAGGGTCGCCCCAGGCCGTCTGGGTCATGGCTCCTTGGGAAGCGACTCCGTTGCCGATCTTGCCAAGCGCGATGGCGAAGGTCTTGGTGATGGAGCTTACGGTCATGCTGAGGGTGCCACTGTGGTCTTTCTTGATGGCGTACGTTCCGTTCAAGGAAGTGTCATTTCCAGCGGTTATCGTTCCCAGGTAATATCCCAAGTGATAATCGGCTGCTCCGCCGGTGATGGCCCCGCAGCCGTCCGCCGTGAAGCTGCCGACGGCCGCGATCCCGGCACCTGAGTTGATGTTGAAGCCTTGGAGCAGGAAGGCATACTGGCCGTTAAGCAGCTCGGCCCTTGCCGGGCAGACCGTGAGCTCTAGCGACCAGCTCCTCGACGGATCCTGGACCGACGTGGCGGTGACGGTGACATCGAACCGGTCAGTAACTTCATCCGGCGCCTTGTAGTCCGCAAAACCCGTCGTCGCAGGCGTAATGGTCCCGCAGTCACTCGAACCGGCCGGACAGGACAGGCTCCAGGTGACATTCATGTCGGTCGTGTTGGCAGAGTTCACCCCGATCGTAAGCGTACCGCTGGAGGCAACGGTCGTGGCGCCCCCTGCCGTATCGAGTGTGGCACCGGAATCGCCGGTGCTCCCGCCAGTGTCACCCCCTCCGCCCCCGCCTCCGCCGCTGCAGTTTGACAAAACAAGTGCGGACAGAATGGTCATCGTCGTCAGAGCAAGGAACACCTTCTTCATATGTCTGGCCCTCCAGTCCCGGCAGCAACGATACCGCAAAATAAAAAGCCGAGTCTGCCTTTTCATCATCCTTCGGCAGCTCGGCCATCTCGTTCCCTGAGATCCGCCGCTTTCCGCCCCCTTCTCGCGAAGGGTTTGGCTTTATCGGGTATCACTTATATTCAAGCACCGACATGGGGCGTCGTCAATTTCCATAATGTGCAACTGGTCACCTTGTTGCTGCTCTGAGCGCGATGGGAAGAAAAACGCGGACCGCAGGGGGAGACTGAGAAACAAAAACGAGGGCATTGTTAAAATGAGCTCGTTATGGCTTCTGCTCGTGGTGAGCAGATTGTGGAATGGCGGGGGCGTGCTATTCTGCTGCCATTTTGGCACATGGATCATGGCAGATCCGCACCTGACACTGGTGCACTCCGTCACCGGCAACAACAACCGCGTGGTTGCAGGCCCTCCGCCCGCGGTTCATGAAGAGCGTCTCTCCAGAGCTGTCGGAACGACGAGAACAATGTCAGCAGCATCTCTGCAATCATCGTCAAACACGGGCGTGTCCCTGCTGACCGAGGATATGGTACGGACCGTGATGCCCGGATCGTACCGTTCTAGATACCAGCAGATACCGCCGCGGTCCTTTGAATGATAATCGCCGTTATAATGGATGAACAGGTCCTTCGGCCCGCGGTTCTTCACGATAAAGTACGCCATCGTAGCGTCCTTGATCGCCTGTGCGGCGACGAAGTTATGAGCGTCCAGATGCGCCCCATGGGCCATGCCGATCTCCATGGCCCGACCATATCCCGGCGTTGAAAGGTCCACGGTGACGGGAAGCGGAGCAATATATCTTCTTGCCTCATCGGACAGGCGTTCCAGCGCATGCATTCCGTTCCGGGCGACGAGGCTGGCATATCGCCTCGGGACATTGGTCGCGATGAACCGAAGCCCGTGCTCTTTGGCGACATCGACGAGCGGTCGGTAATCGCTATCATAGTTCTCCCAGACCTTTGCCTCCTTTACCAGATGCTCATGCTCGACGAGACCGGCCAGATATTCATCGACGATCAACTGGTTGTCGGCCTCCAGCATTTCCGCGCCGAGCATCAGGCCGTCCTTCCTGATCTCGTAGAGGTCGCGCGTCAATTCCAGCTGCAACCAGTGAACGAGAGGGTGTTCGTGAATCTCGCCGAAGAGCAGGACGTCGGCTCTGGCACAGCGGTCAAGCATATCTTGGTACGCTATCTCCCTTCCTCCTCCGTCATAGAGACGGTACACCGGCTTGTCGCGGAACAT
>JBAIYC010000277.1:0-2700 GCA_037916085.1 Nitrospirota bacterium
AATGCGAGAGAAAGATACTGCTGCTGCTGAAAGACATTAGCTTGCGGCTCGCTGCGCTCGAGAAACATCAAGTGCTCGCCATGGAGAAGGAACGGGAGGACAAGAAGCTCTATCAGCAGTCCCTGGATGCGGCGAAGACTGACAAGGAAAAGGCTCTCTTCATGTTCGACCAGGTGAAAAGCAGGGTCGATCGCCTTGAGAAGCAGCGGCTGCAGTCCGCCGAGCACGACAGGCACCCGACCGCCTCTGCGATGCCGGGAACGAACGGCGGCGGCAACCATTCAACGACGTCCGTGCCGGGAAAGCCGCAACAGGGCGAACCTGCGAAGAAGGGCCTGGTCAGCCGGATCATCGGGGGTCTCTCCTGACACGGACCCGCGTACGAACGCTTCCGTGCCGCGTGCAGTGGGGGGAACATGGAACACAACTGGTATGCGCTCTGGGTGAAGTCCAGACATGAATGCATCGCCCGCGATGAGTTGTCGAAGAAGGGGATCGAGACCTTTCTGCCCTCGGTAACGAAAGTGCAGCAGTGGCGGGACCGAAAGAAGAAGGTTGAATTCCCCATGTTCCCCGGCTATCTTTTCGTTTCCCTGGACCGATGCTCGGACGACTTTCAGCGTGCGGTCAGAACCAGGGGATCGGTATGTCTGGTGTCGCTCGATCCTGGGCATCCGACGCCTGTCTCGTCCGAAGAGATCCAAGCGCTCAAGGCGGTCGTGGCGAGCGGTGAGGCATTCGACGTCTATCCGCATTTCCAGCAGGGCGCTCGGGTGCGGGTGCGGCGAGGGCCGCTGGAGGGCGCGGCAGGAGTGCTGGCCAAGAAGGAAGATCGGCATTTCTTTTTTGTCAACGTAGAGATCCTCGGCAGGAGCGTCGGCCTCAAGATCTCTGCAAACGATATTGAGCAGGCATGATGAGCGCCTGCCTCGTCTGCCCGTATGCGCCGCCGGGCACAGGACACCTCTTCAGTTGCATGCATGTGACTGAGAGGGCGGAGCATTGCCTGAGGAAGTAGAGAAGAGTGCCATCACTCACGATACTTGACTGAAGGGTCAACGCGACACCTTGAATCTACGTTTCGGAAAACTCACCGTTGCTGCGCTGACCATGATGACCGTGGTGCTCCACGCGGCGTGGATCCACGCAGAATACCGAATTACCCCTTCTTTACTGGTTGGGGAGGAATACAACGATAACATCTATCTGACACCAACGGACCGTTTCGCGGAATATATCACGCGAATCGTACCCGGGGTGGCGTTCACCGACAGGTCGCCCCTCTGGGACTGGGACATCTCCTATGCCTATGATTACCGGTACTTCGAACGGAGCGGGTACAAGCAGGACCAGACCCATTATGCCACGCTGGTCAACCGTACGCGGATCATCCCGGGCTTTCTGATCCTCGATGTCCTCGACACCTACAGGCCGGTGTCCTTGGATATTACGAAAGATTTTACGAAACAGAGTCCTTTTGTGAACCAGACACAACAGAACTACTTGACGGTGACCCCCTACATGACGCTGCGAACCAGCCAACGCACGACAGTTGACGTCGGGTACATGTACCGGAATATCTGGTACAAGGACCCTGCATCCATCGACAAAATGGACAATATTGTCTATACGAAAATGGATCATGATATCTCCGAGAGGCTCTCGTCTGCGGTGACGGTGAGCTATACGGTCGACAGCAACCGGGTCCAGGACTACAAGAAATTCGACCTTTCAACAGGGATGACATACACCTATGGTTATGGCGGTGCTTCGCGCGTCTATGGGACCATCGGCAACTCATGGCTGTCCGCGGAAGGGCAGGAAAGAGAGACCCAGGTCTTCTGGAACGCGGGAGTCATACACAGGTTCGTCAGGTATTCGGTCTTCGCCGATGCGTCATACGGCTACTACATTGAAGATCCGGAGCGCGTTCTCCGCCGGCTGGACCTGTTTGCGGCGGGCGTCAGACGCGAGGATGAACGGACCTCTTGGGTCCTCACGGGAACCGTGAATAAGTACCGGAACGCGCAGACAAAAGAGCTTGAAGATACGAGCTACATGGCCACCTTGGGTGTCACCCACGCTTTCACCGAGCGGGCAAGAATTCTTCTGGATTTATCGGACCAGCGCCTTGACGACGTTGTCAATGACATCCGCACGAACCTCTACCTGACCGGTGCGCGCTACGAGTATAGCGCTTGGGAGGGGGTCACTCTGGCGGCCGAGTACCGGTACACGTACAGCCATTCGGAGGAAGCCTTCTTGGACTGTTATTACAACAATCGATTCATCGTAGAAATAAGAAAGGTCTTCTGATGGAACGATACCGAAGAGAGTAGAGGCCGTCGCATTGCTCATTGCCCCCGTGCCGGCCACAACGCGTAACCGCGACGAACGAGACACGGTGCTTTTTAGGTTCGCCCTGCAGACCGGAGTGACACTGGGTATACTTATCACAACACCTGGAGAACAGAAGAGCTTCGATGCAGGCTCCGCCTCGGGCATCACGGAGACACGCAGAGGCTTATTGAAAGGGCTTCCCCAGGCAGGAAATTGAACAGGCAGTGGCCTAGACGGGCCGCAGACCTATATCCTCATGAGAAGGCAGGTACAGTCAGTGAAGAAAACGGCGATCCTCAATAACAGGCGGGCACTTGCCCAGCCCCTTTTCCCGAAACTCTGCGACAAGGAGTACGGCTG
>JBAIYC010000278.1:0-15361 GCA_037916085.1 Nitrospirota bacterium
CGGAAGCGCCCCGGGTCCCGTTTGGGGTCCGCAAGATGATGCAGGTCCTGGGGCTTGAAGGCGCCCTTCTCGGTGATGATGGCAGTGATGTAGCGTGCCGGTGTCACGTCGAAGGCAGGGTTGAAGACGTTCACGCCGTCCGGGGCGATGGGGCACTTGCCGAGGACGTGCGTCACCTCGCGGGGATCGCGTTCCTCGATGGGGATGTCCGTGCCAGACTCGGTGGAGAAGTCGATGGTCGAGAACGGCGCTGCGACATAGAAGGGAATGCCGTGCTCCTTGCAGAGCACCGCCAGGGAATAGGTGCCGATCTTGTTCGCCACGTCTCCGTTCCGGGCGATGCGGTCCGCGCCGACGATGGCCACGTCCACGCGGTCCTGGTACATGAGGCTGCCTGCCATGTTGTCGGTGATCAGGGTGCAGGGTATCTTCTCTTCCATGAGCTCCCAGGCGGTGAGACGGGCGCCCTGGAGCACGGGCCGGGTCTCGTCCACATAGACGTGGATCTGCTTGCCTTCCTCCACGGCAGCGCGCATCACGCCCTCTGCCGTGCCGTAACCGGCGGTCGCGATGGAGCCCGCATTGCAGTGGGTGATGACGTTGTCGCCGTCGGATATGAACGGAGCGCCGTACGAGCCGATGCGCTTGTTCGTCGCAATGTCCTCGTCCAGCATGCGCTGCGATTCCTCGACGAGGAGCGCGCGGATGGCGTCGATGGACTTGTCCCTGTGCTTCTGGACGAACTGCTTCACGCGCTCGATGGCCCAGAAGAGGTTGACCGCAGTAGGACGGGTCGCCGCCATTTCGGCGCAGATGGCCTCGAACTTCGGCCAGAAGTCGTCGAAATTCTCCGCGTCGATCTGTTTTGCTCCGAGGGCCAGGCCCATGGCAGCCGAGACGCCGATGGCCGGCGCTCCGCGCACCCAGAGCTCCTTGATGCCCTGGGCGACGGTCTGGTAGTCCTTGCAGTCGACGTAGACGGTCTCAAAGGGAAGTTTAGTCTGGTCCAGCATCCGAACGATGCCGTCCTTCCATTCGACGGTGGGGATCATGCAGGGTCTCCTTTGATAACGATAAAGATCAACATCTCAACGGCGCCTCTCGCAAAGGGCTTAAGGAAAGACTTCAAGAATTGGAACTTTGATTTGGTTTCCTCTGCGAGCTTTGCGAGTTCCGCGAGATAACACTTTTTGCTTTATTTTTCGACTTTGGTGCTGAATGTCCGAAAATAAGAGGAAGTGACGCGATAACTGCTTCTACTATAACGGATAGGGCAGAGGTTGTCAAAATAAATCGGGGAAAAGAGCGGTTTTTTGCGGTCAGGCGCACTTCTGGACTGCGAGCGTTCCTGACCTGCCGTCCACGCTTCCGGCCACCAGGTCGCAGACAGGTATTCTCGAGGGCTCGCTGAGCAGGTCCGCCGCGATATCCCTGAGAAGGACGACGCGGACAGCCCGCTTGCGAGTTTGCACCAGGAATGAGCGGAACAGGGAAAGATAGCGCATGCCTTCCAGCTCTGCGTGGATGGTCAGGATATTGGGAATATCGGGCTTGAGCAGGCCGAGGTAATGCTCCACAAGCTGGTCCTCGGGATATTCCGGCCGGCCCAGAAGCTCATCCAGCGTCGGCATGGTAGAAGGAATTTGGAGCGTCCGGGAGATTTTGCCTGCGATTCTGGGAAAGAAGGGATGCGTGCCCCGACAGTCGCTGGCGTAGAGCAGGCCCGCATCGTCCTCGGCCTTGCAGCTATATGCGTTCGCCTGCCAGCCCGCGGCACCGTGGGTCCGGGCTGGCTCTCCGAAGATGCGTTCATATTCCTTTTTTGCTTTTCCGAACTCTTCCCGCACCTCGACCTCGGACATCTTTACAAGTCCGTCCTGCCAGCGGATATGGTCGTAGCAGTGGATGCCCGTCTCGTGACCCTTCTCGCGCGTCAACCGCATCACTGCCTCGTTCCTTCTCCCCACGTGCGGACCGGGTAGGAGAACGCCGTTCATGAGTGTGCGGATGCCGTAGACGCTGACGACGCTGGTCCGCGAGACCTTGCTGAAGAACCCCGGCCGGAAGATGCGCTTGATGGCACGGCCGGTGTTGTCCGGCCCGAGGGAGAAGAGGAACGTGGCCTTGATACCGAACTCATCAAAGAGAGAGAGCAAGTTGGGCACGCCGATCCGCGTGCCCCGGTCGGTGTCGACGTCGATCTTGATGGAAAGGGTTAATTCGGACATATGAGTGATGGCGCACGCCATCTGGGACGATAAACGACAAGGCAGTATAGGTTTATCAATGAGTTATGTCAATTTCATTTTACAAACATTTGCGATTTTGTTAGACTCGACCAGCTTGGCAGAAGAGTGAAGAGCGCACCTCGTTGCACGATCTCCCGTAAAGGATCGATTCCATTCAGGGGACGTGTCGCTTAATCATGGTTGATTTACGGAGGAACAATGGAAGATCGGTTAAAATCTACTATGAAATATGCCGGTGTTTTTCTTCTAGGGCTTTTCGTCGGTGCCTTTCTTATCGAGTCCCTCGATATTTACCGCGACTTGATAATTGGGACGAATCTAAAGTCCAAGAAAGAACCTGTCAGTGCTCGTTCTGAGCGTAATAATAATCAGTCTAAGAATGCTGCCAACCCGGTTTCGCCACCCGCTCTTGAACGATCCAATACGCTGTATGAGGGGCAAACGCCCGGCTGTAATGAAAATGTTGTAACAAATCATGAGGGCCATCTCAATTGTGTCAATATTCCAATAGGTTCTACTGTCAAAGACAGTTCCGCTGCCCAGCAGCATTTATTTCTGGGCGTCGTCCCAAATGTTAATGCTGGCGCGATTACAACAAAGCCCGGTTTCAGAGGTGGTGTGACACAAGACTGGGGATATACGCTTAAAGATGACGCAAGACAGCCCGGTTCTGTGCATCTCTATGTCGTTCAGGGTTGCGGCTACTATGATGGAGAGGTAACGACAAATCCCAATCATCACAATTGCACAACGACGTCTATCGGCTGGACTTATCCGCAGGAATAATTATTGGCAGAGAGTTATCGGTGAGAAGTGACTTGTCTGGTGATGAAGGAGCCGCCAGACTTCAACAATCCTGACCGTAAAACGGCATATGATGGTGGCACTTCACATGTTGATTCTTGGAAAGAAGTTGGAGCCAAACAGAGGTTTTCAGAAACATAAAGGGCCTGGTGGATATCCACCAGGCCCTTGCTATTTGGATGGTGTCGAAGTGGCGTCATTGCGAAGAGCACGGCGACGAAGCAATCTCGTTTCTACTACGAGATTGCCGCGCTCCCTTCGGTCGCTCGCAATGACAATCTAAGAGATCCTGGATCCCCGCTGAAGCCTGACGCAACAGGGTTAAAGCAGGGACGGGGATGACGTTCATTAAGGGGAATCCGCGTTCATCCACGAAAATCCGCGTCCCGATACGCCTTGGTCTAATCCAACTGCTGCCCCGGCCGTGCGAGGTGGTAGTCCAGCGTCTTGCGAAGGCCCGTGGCGAGGTCCGTGGTCGGTTTCCAGCCGAGGTACTGCTCCGCGTTCTTGATGGACGGCACGCGGGTCTGGATGTCCTGGTAGCCTGCGCCGTAGTACTGGCCGGAGGAGACATTGACGATCTTGACCGCCGACGCCATCTTCTCGCAGTCGGGATAGGTCTTGATGAGCGCGACGAGCGTCTCGGCAAGCTCCTTGATGGACATATCGTTCGCGGGATTCCCGATGTTGAAGATGCGGCCGTCAGCGGCGTTGTCCTTGTTCTCGATGATGCGTATGAGCGCGTCGATGCCGTCTTCGATATAGGTGAAGCTCCGGCGCTGGCTGCCGCCGTCCACGAGCTGGATTTCCTTGCCGCGCAGGATGTTCCCGATGAACTGCGTGAGCACGCGGGAGCTGCCTTCCTTCGGCTCCAGGATGTTGTCCAACTTCGGGCCAATCCAGTTAAAGGGGCGGAAGAGAGTGTAGCGGAGGCCGTTCGTCAGGCCGTAGGCGTGGATGACCCGGTCCATGAGCTGCTTTGAGCAGGCGTAGATCCAGCGCGGCTTGTTGATGGGGCCGTAGACGAGGTTCGAGGACTCCTCGTCGAAGGAGCCGTCGGCGCACATGCCGTACACCTCGGAAGTGGACGGGAAGATGACGCGCTTGTTGTAGCGGACACACTTTCGGACGATCTCCAGGTTCGCCTCGAAGTCGAGTTCGAAGACGCGGAGGGGGTCTTTCACGTAGGCCGCCGGAGTGGCGATGGCCACCAGCGGGATGACCACGTCGCACTTCCTGACGTGGTACTCGATGTATTCCTTGTTGATGGTAATATCGCCCTCGACGAAGCGGAAGCGGTCATGGCCCAGGCACTGGTCGAGCTTGTCGCTGGCCATGTCCATGCCGTAGACCTCCCAGTCCTTTTCTTTCAGGATGTGCTCGGTGAGACTGTTCCCGATGAACCCGTTCACGCCGAGGATCAAGACCTTCATGCCCATGCTGTTCTCCTGGTTTGGATAATTCTCAAAGCAGACCGCAATGACACTGCAATTGGACGCGGATCAAATCTGATGAACGCGGATAAGGGCCGGATAGACAAGCAAGGAGGATCGATTCTGAAGAAAAAGCCCTTGCCGTGATCCGTGTTCATCCGTGTCAATCCGTGTCCAGACGGACCTTTGCCTTTGATCCATCCGCCAGCATCCGAGCAAATCCGCGTCCAAATTGCCGTTTCGGTTTCGCTATCTTATGTTTCCGGCCTGCCGAGGACCGTGCCAGCGCGCAGTCCGTGGTCCCCTGTGGCTGCATTGCGCTCCGGCTCGCCTTCCCACTGGAACCGGACGACCTCGAGCGAGCCCGATCCCGTGGAGATGCGGAGAGGCACTGTCGAAACCACCTCGCCGGGCCGCCCCGCGCCCCTGCCGAGCGGCTTGGCCTGCCAGATGAAGAACCGCGTTCCGCGCGTCTCGGTGAAGGCGCCGGGATAGGGATGGGTCACGGCGCGGATGAGATTATATATCCGTTCGGAACTCAGTGTCCAGTCGATACGTCCGTCCTCGGGCTTCCTCCCGCCGAAATAGGTGGCCTGCGATTCGGGCTGAGCCTTCCGGGGGGCGGTCCCCGCCTCGATGTTGTCGAGCTGACGCTCCAGGACCGCCCGCGCGGCAAGCGTCACTCTGTTGAACACATCGAAGGCGGTGTCCTCCGGCCCGATAGGCACTGCTTCCTGGTCCACGATGTCTCCCGCGTCGGCATGCCTTACCATGTGATGGAGCGTGGCTCCCGTTTCGGTCTCGCCGTTCAGCACCGCCCAGTTGACCGGAACCCTGCCGCGGTATTTCGGCAGGAGCGACCCGTGGATGTTGAAGGCGCCGAGCGGCGGGATATCCAGGATCTCCTCCTTGATCATGTTGCGGTAGTAGAACGAGAAGATGATGTCCGGGGCCATGGCGCGGATCCGTGCGGTCCATTCCGGTGTGTTGACGGTCGGTGGCATGAACACGGTGATGTCGAGCTTGCGGGCCATGGAGGCGACGGACCGGAACCAAATCTCTTCCTTCGGATTGTCCTCGTGGGTGAACAGGGCGATGACGTTCTCATGGCGGCGGGCGAGGACGTCGAGGCATTCACAGCCCACATTGTGATAGGCGAAAACGAGGATGCGCGGCCGGTCAGTCATGGATGTCCTCGTAGATCTCCCGGATGACGAAGCGCGGGCGCCTGCGGACCTCCTTGTAGATGCGGCCGATGTACTCGCCGATGATGCCGAGGCCCATGATGCCGACGCCGACAAGGAAATAGAGGATCGCGAAGAGGGTGAACACGCCCTCCGCCTCGGGACCGACGATGATGCGGCGGATGAAGAGGAAGATCACGAAGAGCAGGCTCAGGATGGCCACTACGATGCCGAAGAGGGTGAAGACCTGGAGGGGCACGATGGAAAAGCCGGTCATGAGGTCGAAGTTCAGGCGGATGAGGTCATAGAGGCGGTACTTCGACTCTCCGGCGGCGCGGACCGCGTGCTCCACCTCCACCTCGCCCGGATTCGCGGAGTAGCTGTAGGCAAGCGCGGGGATGAACGTCGAGGTCTCGCCGCTGGCCACGATGCTGTCAACGATGTTCCTGCGGTATGCGCGGAGCATGCATCCCTGGTCGCGCATCCGGATCCTCGTGATCCTGGCGCGGATGCCGTTGATGACGAGGGACGCGTATTTCCGGAAGAAGGTGTCCTGCCGGTTCCTGCGGTAGCCTCCCACCGAATCGTGGCCCGCCTCGATGGCGGCGAGGAGCTTGGGCACCTCCTCGGGCGGGTTCTGCAGGTCCGCATCAAGGGTCACCACAACGTCCCCGCGCACACGCTCGAAGGCGGCCATGATGGCCATGTGCTGTCCGAAGTTGCCGTTGAAGTCGATGACCCGCACCTCTTTGGGACGCCGCTTGTGGAAGCCGTGCAGCATCTCGCCGGAGCGGTCGCGGCTCCCATCATTCGTGAACAGGACCTCCCAGGGCTTGCCGATCCGGTCCATGACGGCCGCAAGGCGCGTGAAGAGCGCTTCAAGGTTCTCCTGCTCGTTGTAGACCGGAATGACGACGCTGATGTAGGGTCTGGACATTCTATTCTCCGAAAGAAAAAGGCAAATTGGACACGGATAAAATCTGATTGACACGGATAAAGAAAGAGCTCGACGTTACTGATAGAGCCTTGCTTTGAAGCACTTAATCCGTGTTCATCCGTGTCAATCCGTGTCCAAACAGACCTTCGCTGCTGACGTATCCGCGTGCATCTGCGCAGATCCGCGTTCAATGACGCTTCTAGAGTTTGAATATATCCTTCATCGCTGCGATCACGCGGTCCTGGTCCGCATCGGTCATGGACGGGAAGAGCGGCAGGCTCACGATGCGGTCCGAGATCGTTTCCGCCTGCGGGAAATCCCCGCGCTTGAAGCCGTACTGATCGCGGTAGAAGGGGTAGAGGTGCACGGCGCGGTAGTGGAGCCCGGTGCCGATGTTCCGCTCCTTCATGGCCTGCATGAAGCCGTCGCGGTCCACCACGGCCTTCTCGGGATTCAGGAGCGGCGTGTAGAGGTGCCAGGCGTGCAGGTGCGGGTACGCCGGAGGTGCCGGCAGGGTGAGCTGCGGCCATCCGGCAAGCTCTTTCTGGTAGCGAAGCGCGATCTCGGTTCGGCGCCTGATGAATCCGTCGAGTGCCCGGAGCTGGTGGAGCCCCAGGGCGGCCTGCATGTCCATCATGTTGTACTTGTACCCCGGCGCGATGATCTCGTAATGCTGGCTCCCTTTCTTGCCGAAGCGGTTCCATGCCTCACGGTCCATTCCGTGGAATCGCAGCAGGGCCACGTCGGCGGCGAGCTTGTCATCCCGCGTGGCGACGCAGCCGCCCTCGCCGGTGGTCATGTTCTTGTTGGGATGGAAGCTGAAGACCTGGATGTCTCCGACGCTGCCGATCCTCCTGCCCTTGTACTCTGTCCCGATGGCGTGCGCGGCGTCCTCGATGACGCGCAGGCCGTGCTTCTTCGCGATGTCATAGAGCGGGTCCAGGTCCACGGGAAGGCCCGCGAAGTGCACGGGCATGATGGCCCGCGTGCGCCGGGTCACCGCCTTTTCGACCGCCCGCACGTCCATGTTGTAGGTGCCCGGCTCCACGTCGACGCAGACCGGCTTGCCGCCGGTCAGGACGATGGTGTTCAGCGTGGCCGCGAAGGTCATGGGCGTGGTAATGACCTCGTCGCCCGGCTGGAGCCTGAGTGCGGCGAGCACGAGGTACAGCCCCGCCGTGGCCGACGAGAGCGCAAGGACCTGGGGCGCGCCGAGGTAGACCTTCAGGTCCTCCTCGAACTGCTTGACCCGCGGTCCTGTGGTGATCCATCCGGAGCGGATGCAGGCCACGACCTCGCTGATGGCTTCCTCGCTGATGGAGGGACGGGAGAAGGGAAGGAATTCCTGGTCTTTATTATTTGTCATAGGTCCTCAGAATGCAGAAGGTCAGACAACGGCGAATTCCACCGCGACGACGCGAAGACCGCGATGGGAACCAGAACGCTGCAGATTTTCTTCGTGTCCTTTGTGCCTTGGCGGTTCAAATGTTCGGACTGGGTCCTTTATTGTCAGCTTCTTGTGACGAAGTACACGCCCGCGCAGATGATCACGATGCCGGTGATGCGCGTGAGCGACAGGTTCTCCTGGAAGAGGTAGTATCCTGCCACCGCGTTCACGATGTACCCCACCGAGAGCAGCGGATAGGCGAAGCTCACCTCGACTCGGGACAGGACGAGGAGCCACACGACAACGCTCACCACATAGCAGAGGAGCCCGCCGAGAACGAACGCGTTTCCGGCCACCTGCAACCCGATGGGGACGATGTTGGCCCAGACGAAGTCGAAGTGGCCGATGCGGCGCATGCCCTCCTTCAGGAGGAGCTGGGCCGCCGCATTCAGCAGCACGCCGAGCAGGATCAGCGGCAGATAGGTCATGGGGTGTCCTCTTTGTTGGACAGTATAACGTTATTTTTGTCCTGTGCAATCAGAAAATAGCGTTCACCCGGGATACGCCGAAGCGAGTCGAAATTCTCCATCGTCGTGACAACATAGACCCTGCGGTCTCCGTTCCACCGTTTCCAGAAGGCGTCAGTGCCGATCATCCAGCCGCTCGTGTCCTCGACCGTCGTGCCGAACTCCAGCTCCCCGGCCCAGTCCACGACCGTGATCCGGCGCTCGAGATAGACCGGCAGGTCCTGATAGTAGGTCTGGTACGAGATGACCTCGTCGCCTGAGCGCAGGTGGTGCTTCAGCTGGAGCGCGATGTCCTTGATCGAACGGGTGTCGAGATGGGGCATGGCGCTGCTGCAGGCAATGCAGAACAGGACGGTCGTGGCCGTGAGCGCGATGAAGCCGCCTCTCGGGCCTCCGCGACGGTGCAGGAGCCAGGTCGCCGCCGACCCGAGGACGACCGTAGCGATGATCAACCGGAGATGGGGAAGAAAGACCTTCACGTCCAGCTCGGTGCGATAGTGCGGGAGCACGACCAGTCCGATGACCACGACCACGGACAGGACGAGGAGGACGGCGTAGCCGGCCCGGAGCCCCCGGGCCCTGCCGCCGCTCCACAGGTCGGCGAGGTAGCGCCCGACGATGAGCGCAAGGGGCGGGAGGACCGGAAGGATATAGGGGATCAGCTTGGAATCGGAGGCGGAAAAGAACAGGAACACGAGCCCCGCCCAGAGCATCAGGAAGACGGCCTCCTTCTCCCCGGTCCGCTCGCGCCAGGAACGGGGCAGGCTTCTGTGGACCGCCTGAACGACGAACGCGGTCCAGGGGAAGAACCCGACCAGGAGAACGGGCAGGAAGAACCAGAAGGGCTTATAACGGCCGTGAACCGTGGTGAGGTACCGCTCGAAATGCTCGTGAATGAAATAGAAGTTGAAGAACTCGGGATTGGCCCTGTCCACCAGGATATGCCAGGGCGCGGCGATCAGCAGGAACAGCACCGTTCCGGAGACGAGGTGCATGGACCGGAGCATGCGCCATTCGTTCATGACGAGCATCCATGTGAAGATGATCATCCCGGGGATGACGATGCCGATCAGACCCTTGGCGAGCATAGCAAGCGCGGCTGCGGCGTAGAAGGCCCAGAAGAAGGTCCTCCGCGACCTGCCTTCGGGCTCCCGGCTGCCGAGGAGGAAGGAAAGCAAGGCAACGGTCAGCAGCACGGTCACAGGCATATCGAGGATGATCAGGCGGCTGAGGGCGTAATAGAGGGCGGCCGTGGCCAAGACGACCGCGGAAAGGACACCGATCGTCCGCCCGTACATCCGCGCGCCGGCATAGTAGACGGCGAGGCAACCGATGAGGGCGAAGATCGCCGGTCCGACCCGCACGGACCATTCGGAGAGGCCGAAGGCCTTGATGAGGCCCGCTTCGAACCAGTAGAAGAGCGGCGGCTTCTCGAAATACTTGACGCCGTTCAGCCGCGGTGTGAGGTAATCGCCGCTTTCGACCATCTCGCGGGGTATTTCGACATAGCGCCCTTCGTCGGGCACGGAAAGGGCGCGGCTGCCGAGCAGGATCGCGAAAAAGACGCCGATACAGGCGGCAAGTACCGCCATGTCGCGGATGGAAGGGCCGGTTTGGCTGGGCGGTGTCGATGCGTTCAAGGGCATGAGCATGGGTACTGACAAAGGCCAACGTCCTTTGGACAGGATAACACGATAAGATCTGATAGCAAGAATTCGGGGAGATATCCCGTAGATCCCGTTATCCCGCCAGGAGCATTCGTTACTTTCCTTTCATTCGGATCATTCCTGCAGAAAGGACCGGCGGCTCCTGGTCCGGCGGAGATGTGCGGAAAAGCGTGTACTGTTCCTTGGGGGACTTCTCGGGGCGCTGTCCCTCCCAGACGACCGTCCACGAAGGATGGGAGGCCGCATCGATCCTGTCCCGGCCCGCAGCGACGAGCAGCAGGTCGCAACGCTCGTCTCCGGTCACGTCGATTGGCCGCACCTGGACCCCGGCAAAATATTCGATCATGGACCGCTCCGATTCGCCCACATCGAAGGCTGCGACACAGCGGTAGCGCCCGGGCAGGTCATGTCGGAGCGAGGAGAAGATGCCCCGGTAGCTTGCCTCCGCCTCAAGCCAGGGGAGCCAGAGCGTCATGGCCAGGCCCCATGCGAGCGCCATTCCCGCGGTCCAGGACAGAAGCGGCGGCCCCGCCTGCCGCATGGTCCTGACCACGATGGTCAGCCAGAGCAGGGTGATGAACATGGCGGCCGCGAAGAGGCGCAGGTCCAGCGGACCGTAGTGCAGGGTCCGGGGAGGGAGCAGCCTGGCAAGGGACGCATTTCCCATGAGATAGACAAGCATCGCCCCCCAGAGGGCTATGCCGAGGACCCCGAAGAGCAGGACCGAGCCTTTGTCGATCAGTGACCGCGCGCGGTCCGAAAGCTGGCCGGCTCCCGCTGCAGCGATCATCGTCAGGGGGAGGATCGTCGGCAGGGCATAGAGATCGCGGTTACTTGCCGACATGCTGAGGACGGCCATCACGACGACATAGGTGACCAGGGGCAGCTGAAAGAGCGGGCTCTGGCGCCAAGCCGCGCGTGCCTTCCAGAGCGCCCATCCCGCCAGGGGCAGGACGGGAAGGCCGTGCCACGGCAGGTTCAGAAGGTAGTACCAGTGGCTGTCAGGCTTCACGATCCGCGCAAACCCGACGAAGCGCCCGAAGTTCTGGTACCAGAACAGCTCGAGGAAATATTGGCGGGAACGGAGGTAGAGGGCCGCCGGCCAGACGGTAAGCCACGGGAGCGATGCAAGGGCGGCAACGATCAAGGCCCGTCCATAGGGCCGGTTGCGCCACTGCCCGAAGAGGAGCGGAAGGGCGAGAGCGACAACGCCCAGGATGCCGGGAGCGAGCAGACCCTTTGCCATGAAGCCGACGCCCGCGCCGGTGCCCGCCCAGAAGCCGCCCCATCCCGGTCGGCGCCTGCTCACAGCCAGGCCGTAGAGACCGATGGACAGACCGCAGAGGAGGGCGATGTCGGTGACGATCTTGTGGGCCGTGACCTGGAGGATAAGGCAGCCCATGAGAAGGACAGGAGCGCTCCAGGCGGCGTCCCCGCCGGAGGTCTCCCTGACCGCCAGGGCGAGGAAAAGCAAGGTGACGAAGATCCAGGCGATGTTGACGAGACGGATCGCATCAGGGAGCTCGAAGAGCGGACTGAAGACCCGGGCGGTCAACGCAGCGCTGATGAAGTAGAGGGGCGGTTTCTCCAGAAAGGGCACGCCCGCAACGTTCGGCACCGTCCAGTCGCCGGTCTGAACCATATGAGCGACGATGCTGAAGGTGTAGGGCTCGTCCGCCTTCCAGGGGTCCCTGCCCACGAGACCGGGAAGCATCCAGGCCAGGAAGAGAACGATGAGCAAAACTTTTGTCGAAGTTCTGAGCGGGGAAGTATCCATTCCGGCGCGACAACAACGGGGGAATTGACCAACGTTCACAAGAACATACACGAACGGGCCGGAGAAGTCAATAAATGGTGACGATGAAGCTTCCCGCACCTGTGCTACACTAAAGAGTAGAAAGCTCCTGATTGTCCTGCCTTGCCGCCGGGGGCATCGGGAGAGGAGGAGGACCATATGAAACGGCTTGCCGTGGTTCTTGGAATGCTCTTCATAGCAGCGCTCGCGTCAGCCGCTGATACGTTCGTAGAAAAACGGTTCGTTGCGGCCGCCGATCCGGACGGGACGCAGAGAGTGTCCGTCCTGGCAGGTGCGTACTTCTTCGATCCAAACGTGATCGTCGTCAAGGCGAACGTTCCCGTGGAACTCTCGATCAGGAAGGAGGCGGGGATCACGCCCCACGATATCGTCCTTAAGGCGCCCGAGGCGGGCATCGACATCAAGACGGACCTGGCTACGGAGCCGAAGGTCATAAAGTTCACCGCCACGAAGCCCGGCCGCTATCCCTTCGAATGCTCACAGCGCTTCCTGTTCTTCACGAGCCACAAGGACCGCGGCATGCACGGGATCCTGGAAGTCGTGGCGGATCAGACGACAGACAAGCCGGTACCAGATGACAGGCAGCAGACTGCGGACAGACCAACGACAACGACGCCATGATCGACAGACAGTTCATCGCCTACTTCAAGCTGGCTCATGCGTTCTTCAACGCAGGCATGATTGTTCTCTTCTTCTATCAGGGCTGGCAGGGGTTCCTGATCAGGAAGGCGCGACTGGCTGCGGCCCCGACGCCTTTTGCGAGTGTCCGGAGACATCGGACGGCGGGACCGACCTTCGCTCTCTGGGGTGTTCTGGGCTATCTGGCGGGGGTTATCGTCGTTCTTCTGGACAAGGGCCGGCTTCTTGAATATCCGCCGCACTTCATCGTGGGAACGGGGATCGTCCTTCTGCTCGGGTGGGTCTATGCTGTCTCTCGCAGGATCAGGGGAGCGGCCATTCCCCCGCGCGTGCTGCACTTCCGTCTCGGTGTGGCACTCCTTGTGCTCTACCTCATCCAGGCCGTCATAGGCCTGTCCATTCTGCTCTAGCCTCAGCTGTCCAGCACGTCGCGGACCTTCTGCAGGAGCTCGGTAGGAGAGAGGGGCTTCGAGATGAAGTGAAGCCCCTTTTCCAGCGTTCCCTCGCGGTTGAGCGTATCGGCGCTGTAGCCGCTGATGAAGAGCGCCTTGATGTCCGGCCGGGTCTCCCGGACCTCTTCGAAGGCTGCCCGTCCGTTCTTCTTCGGCATGATGACGTCGAAGAGCAGAAGATGGACACGGTCGCCCTGCTCGCGGTAGAGTCGGACGGCTTCTTCTCCGTCGGCCGCCTCGATCACCGTATACCCGAATTCCGCCAGCACCGAGCGGATCAGTGCGCGGATCGCGTTGTCATCCTCGGCAAGAAGGACCGTCTCGTTCCCCCCGCGGACCTCGGGGACCGGCGGCGCCGCTTGCGGGACGACCGGCTCCTGCATGCGCGGGAGATAGATGCGAATGCACGTCCCTGCGTCCGGCGAGCTCTCGACATCGGCGAAGCCCTGGTGCTGCTTCACGATGCCGTAGACCGTGGCGAGGCCGAGACCCGTCCCCTTGCCCGTTTCCTTGGTCGTGAAGAAGGGTTCAAAGACCCGCTCCCGTGTCCGTTCGTTCATGCCGGCTCCCGTGTCGGAGACCGTGAGCAGGACGTAGCTGCCCGGCAGAACGTAGCCGCGGAGAGTGCCGGCGTCCAGGTCCACGGTCTCGCTCCGGATCGTCAGGACACCGCCGTCGGGCATGGCGTCGCGGGCATTCGTGGCCAGGTTCACGAGCACCTGCTCGATCTGGGCGGTGTCGGCCAGGATCGTGGTGTCCTGGTCCGTGAGCTCGAGGCGGAGCATGATGTCTTCGCGGATGAGCCGCCGCAGGAGCTTCTCGAAACGCCCGATGATGGTGTTCAGTTCGACGGGAGCCGGATGGATGACCTGCTTCCTGCTGAAGGCGAGGAGGCTCTGGGTGAGCTGCGCGGCCCGCTGGGCGGTGACCTTGATGTTCTCCGCGTAACCAAGCAGGGGATTGCCCTTGGGGAGCTTCATCTCGATGAGGTTGCCGTAGCCGATGATCGCCGTGAGGATGTTGTTGAAGTCGTGCGCAACGCCGCCGGCCAGCAGACCCACGGCTTCCATCTTCTGTGCCTGACGGAGCTGCTCTTCGAGCCGCATGCGATCCGTGACGTCGTTCGCCAGGACGAGCTGGGCCCGCCGTCCGCCGAAATCGACCTCGTGGGAAGTGCTCTCTACGTGGATCAGCGAACCGTCCTTCTTGCGGTGGAGCCGGACGCCTGCCTTGGCCGGTCCTGCGTTTCCGACGGTCACGCTCTCCGGGAGCGCCGTCCTGTCCCCGGCGGGGTCGATGTCCCTGGTGGTCATGGCCAGGAACTCGTCCTCGCTGAACCCATAGTGCCGGACCGCCGCAGTGTTCACGGTGAGGAAGCGCAGCGTCGCGACGTCATAGACCCACATGGGGTGAGGATTGCTGTTGAAGAGCAGACGGTATTTCTGCTCGCTCTGCACAAGCTGCTCCTGATGGGCGCGGAGGTTCCGGGAAAAGAGCAGGATTCCGCCCGATCCGATGAGCCAGAGGGCCAGATGGGTAAAGGCCATGGCGGCCTGTTCCCGCGCCTCGGCCTCCAGATGCGGCTCGAGAGGGATCGAGATGCTGATGCCGCCCCGTATGTCGCCGATCTTGTATCCCTGGCTGCCATGGCACCTGAGGCAGCCCTCCTCGATCCTGAAGGGTCGCATGATCCGCAAATAGGGCTTGTTCTTCAGAATGGTCTCCGTTGCCTCTTCGGTGGCACCCTCTTCGAATTTCCTGAGGGCGGCTTCCTCCCAGGGGTCCGGCTTGTTGACGGGATTGAGATACTTCAGGCTCGTCAAACGGCTGACGATCGCGGGGGACGACTCGGAGTTCATTCCTTCGAAGACCTCCCTCGTGACCCAGGCGGGGTTCATCAGCGTGAGGTTCTTCCCCGTCGTGGTCGTCACGTCCCGCTCTTCGACCATAAGGTAGGGATTGGGCCGCACCGCGTCCGTGACCGGCACATAGACACCGCCATGGCTTGCGGCCCAGTGACGGAAGGACAGGTTCAGATCATAGAATGTATGCGCCTCGATGCGGGCCCGGTCGATGTTCTTCATATGCGCGGCCCGGAAGTTCCAGGAAAGGGAAAGAAGAACGACGGCCGTCCAGCCGAGCGTCAAAAGGAGGGAATAGCGAGCGGTCCGTTCGTGCCACCACGTGCGGAGCTGTGCAAACATGCGGAATCATACCACAGCGGCAAGGGGGTGGCTATATTTTGTTCAGGTCTGGCGTGTCTCTA
>JBAIYC010000279.1:0-2888 GCA_037916085.1 Nitrospirota bacterium
AGGCAGCGCAAGGTCTTCGAGCCGGCCGACAAGGCTCATGCGTGCTCCCTCAGGGGCATGATCAAAAACATTGACAGATTATAGCAGTTTGAACAAAAAATGCAAGGTTAATTCAAGTCTTAGCTGGAGGGAGAAAGAGGGGCCGGGGGGGTGCTGCCGCAGGAGGTTTTACGAGCTCCGGTAGTTCGTGAACTGGAGCTCGATGCCGAAATCCTTGCCCTTGAGGAGCTGGATGACCGATTGGAGATCATCGCGGTTCTTGCCGGAAACGCGGACCTGGTCCGCCTGGATGGATGCCTGGACCTTGATCTTCGTGTCCTTGATGGTCTTCACGATTTCCTTCGCCTTGTCCGCAGGGATCCCCTGCTGGAGGGCCACCCGCTGGCGGACCGTCCCTCCCAGAGCCGGCTCGATCTTGCCGAACGACAGATTCTTGACCGGCACGCCGCGCTTCACGAGCTTGCCCTGCAGGATATCCACAACGCTCTTCAGCTTGTATTCGTCGTCGGAGATGATGACCAAGGCATCCTTTTCCTGGGAGATGTCGGACTTACTGCCCTTGAAGTCGAAGCGCTGCCCGATCTCCTTCATGGCCTGAGCGACCGCATTGGTCACCTCGGGCATCTCGATCTTGGACACGACGTCGAAAGAGTTCTCAGCGGCCATGGAACCTCCACGCGATTCGTGAGCAGTAGGTTACGTGATGAAGGATCTCCCTCCATAACCTAACTGCTCGTGACTGATCACTGCTCAATGACTTCCGTCCCTTTCGGGGCCTTGAACCGGAACTGTCCGTCATCGATGCCGACGTTCTCCTTCACGCCGGCAAAGAGGACATCGGAGGTATTCCCGGAGCGGTCGAAGATGATCATGCGGACGATCCTGGCCTCGTCATCGACTAGGAGGCGGAGCTTCGTCATGGCGGCGGCACGCTTCTTCGGGACCAGCTCCAGTACGGGGCCGTCCCCCGCCTCCAGCCGTGAGACGTCAAAGTCCCGACCAATGGTGCCGGCGCCAAGCAGGAAGGCGACGGGAATATTGGCCTGCTCGAAGTCTTCGAAGGTGCGCCGCACCGCCTGGGCATTTGCCCGCGAATAAAACCAGGCCTCTTTGCCATCGATGATGATCATCTGACCGTTGGTGTACTCGAGGCGCAGTTTTCCGGGCTTTTTGACCAACAGGGTCCCTTCGAACTTCTGGGTCTTGCCCACGGACTTGAGGAAATTCTTCTGCACGACCTTGGCCGTCAGGTCTTCAAGTCCGCTGTAATGGCGCTCGATCGCATGGACGAGTTCGTCCTTCGTCAGCGGGGGAAAGACCGGGGCCGGCTGCTCTGTGTGCACGGGAGCTGCCGCTGCCAGAAAGAGGCATGCGGCAACGGCGAGCGCTCGAAGAATGGGTGATGATCGCATCTGAGTGTACGGACTCCCAAAGGGAACAGGGTTCGATCGCCGTTTCAGCAGCCGACCGGTGCTTTCTTCTTGCCTGTGAGGCTCTTGATGTACAGCATCAGCGACTGCATCTCGACGGAATCGACGGCAAGCGGCTTGCCTTTGAGCGCGTTTGTCGTGCATTGGTTGATCATGGTGAGATGATGCTCTGCGATCGACCCGGACTTCTCAAGACCGGCGCCGTCCTTGTGGCAGTCAGCGCAGGTCTTCCCGGTGATCCCGGGCTGGACCTCATTGAACAACTTGCGTCCCAGCTCGACCGACGGCTTCTGCTCGCCTGCGAGGACCTGCACCGCGCCCAGCGATGCCATGGCGACAACGATTACGACGACCGCAATTGTTTTCATGGCTGCCCTCCGTACCCAAAGGTGCCCGGCGCCGTCACATCCGGCGCGAAAAGACATACTTACCCCCGCCGCGGAGACCTGTCAAGGACGAAATACGTCGTGCGTGGAGCCTAGTCGACCAGGGTCCGCTCGGTGCCGTCCATGTTCTTCCGGACCAGGACCTTTCGCGGCTTTGAACCATCGGCAGGACCGACGATCCCGTCCTTCTCCATCATCTCGATCATGCGCGCGGCGCGGTTGTACCCCACGCGGAGCCTTCGCTGTAGGAAGGAGGTCGAGGCCTGTCCGTTCATCTGAACAAGATCGACGGCGCGCTCGTACTCTTCGTCTCGCTCGCCGCCCTCGGTGGCGGCAACCGCGGCTTCCGCAACCTCCTTGACGCGCTGCTGCAACAGTTCATAATTGGGCTTCGCCTGTTTCTTCACGAACTCCACGACACGCTTGATCTCCTCCTCTGAGACGAAGCAGCCATGCACGCGCACAAGGTGGGAGGAGCCCGGCGGCAGGAAGAGCATGTCGCCCCTGCCCAGCAGGCTCTCGGCGCCATTGGCATCCAAGATCGTACGCGAGTCCGTCTTGGACGAGACCTGGAAGGCAATGCGCGACGGAAGGTTCGCCTTGATCAGGCCGGTCACCACGTCCACGCTCGGCCGCTGTGTGGCCACGATGAGATGGATGCCGGCTGCGCGCGCCATCTGGGCGATCCGCATGATGGAGTCCTCGATCTCTTTCTGGACCGTCATCATGAGGTCTGCCAGCTCGTCGATGATCACCACGATATAGGGCAGGCGATCCTGCTCGGGCATCGCCTTGTTGAAGGACTCGATGTTCTTGGCCCCCTTCTCGGCAAGCTGGCGGTAGCGACGCTCCATCTCGGCGACGACCGCCCGGAGCGTCTCCGCTGCCTTCTTCGGCTGTGTCACCACCGGGGTCAAGAGGTGCGGGATGTCGTTGTAGAGCGACAGCTCGAGCATCTTGGGGTCGACCATGACGAGCTTGACCTCGTTCGGACGGGCGTTCAGGAGGAGCGCCATGATGATGGCGTTGATCGCGACGCTCTTCCCCGAGCCCGTAGCTCCCGCCACGAGCA
>JBAIYC010000280.1:0-1974 GCA_037916085.1 Nitrospirota bacterium
ATCCGGCACGGCATATCCAAGGCGCTCCTCGCCGTGGACACGGAGGCCAAGGGCAAGCTCCGCAAGGAAGGGCTCCTGACCCGCGATCCGCGGTCAAAAGAGCGTAAGAAGTACGGACAGAAGGGCGCACGGGCCAGGTTCCAGTTCTCGAAGCGGTAATGTCGGATGCCGGTCGCGCTGCCGTGCTCATGCGGCTCGCGTAAAGGGCAACGCGACCAGATTTGAGACCGGCTGCAGTTTCTGCTGATCGACGAGGGAAGGTGATGATGCCTTCCCTCTTTTTGTTAATCATCGATCTATGATGAAAGAAAAGCTCAGGATAGCGATCGTCGGTTCTAGCGGCTACACAGGAGGCGAGCTCTACCGGATCCTGCTCCTTCATCCCTCCGTGGTCGTAACCGCAGTGACGTCGGAGAAGTCCGCGGGCAGGCCGATCACCGACATCTTTCCGCATCTGGCGGGTCTCACGGACCTGGTCTGCGAGCGGCTGGACCCGGAGGCGGTCGCGAAGAAGGCCAACGTAGCCTTCCTGGCGCTTCCGCATGTGACCGCACAGGAGGCTGCGTACCGGTTCCACAAGCTGGGCATCAAGGTTGTGGATCTGTCCGCCGATTACCGTCTCTCCAATCCTGCAGTCTACGAGAAGTGGTACGAGCATTGCCACCAGTACCCCGACCTGCTGAAGAGCGCGGTCTACGGCCTGCCGGAGCTTCACCGTGAGAAGGTCAGGACAGCATCGCTCGTCGCGAACCCGGGCTGCTACCCCACGGGCGCGATCCTGGCTCTGACTCCGCTTCTCAGAAATAACCTCCTGGACTTCGGCAGCATCGTTATCGATTCCAAGTCCGGCGTGTCCGGAGCGGGCAGAAGCCCCGGCTTGCCCTATCATTTCCCCGAGGCGAACGAGGCGTTCATGGCCTACAAGATCGGGACCCATCGCCACACGCCCGAGATCGAGCAGGAGCTTTCGAAGATCGCCGGTGCCTCCGTCACCCTTTCGTTCACGCCGCACCTGGTGCCGATGAATCGGGGCATCCTCACGACTGCGTATGGGAAGCTGACGGCGCAGGCTGACACGGGGCAGCTGCACAGGCTCTACCAGGAATCTTACGCGAACGAACCGTTCGTCCGTGTTCTGCCGCTGGGACAGTTCCCGAACGTGCGGAACGTGCGGGGCTCCAATTTCTGCGACATCGGCGTCTATGCCGATCAGCGGACCGGCCGGGCAGTGGTCGTCACGGCCATCGACAATCTGGTCAAGGGCGCGTCGGGACAGGCGGTCCAGAACATGAACATCATGATGGGTTTCGAGGAAACGGCGGGACTGAAGTTCGCCGCGCTGTTCCCATAACAAGGATGGGAAAGAGGCCGTTCACCGCAGAGAGCACGGAGGTTACGCAGAAGAGCGGAGTGCGGCACCCGGCGGCCCATGATTTTGGACGACTTGCGGACGGTGACGACAATATTCCTTAAGAGGGCGACGTATGAAGAATCTCGATGCAAAGAACTTCTCGGTACCCGGCTATAAGGCCTGGGGAATCCACTGCGGCATCAAGAAGACCGACAAGAAGGACCTTGCGCTCATCGTGTCGGACCGGGACGCAACGGTTGCCGGCGTTTTCACCCGAAACCGTGTCAAGGCCGCTTCCGTTGTGCTCGGCATGGCGAAGGTCAAGTCCGGGAAGGGGCGGGTGATCATTGCGAACAGCGGCTGCGCCAACGCATGCACGGGGAAACAGGGGCTCACTGACGCGCGCGAGACCGCGGAGATCGCAGGCCTGCAACTGGGTGTCAAGCCCAATGATGTCTACGTTGCATCGACCGGCGTGATCGGAGAGAACCTGCCTATGGCGAAGGTCCGCACCGGGGTTATGACAGCTGTAGGCCTGCTCTCGCCCATGGGCTGGGGCCAGGCGGCCGAGGCGATCATGACCACGGACATTTACCCGAAGATTTCGGCAGTGCAGGAGGAGA
>JBAIYC010000281.1:0-5422 GCA_037916085.1 Nitrospirota bacterium
ACAAAGAGGACCCCATAGACCTCATCGATGAAGTACCTGTTATACACGAGGCGGTGGACGGACCGCAGCCGCCCCGCCAGGATGTCCGGGAGCCCCGGCTTCCGGACATAGAAAAGGTACGCGGTGAAGAAACCGGCCGCTGCCGCGACAAGGCAAGCGGCCATGATCACGTACTCGAGGGCGCCGTGTTCGCCGCCTGCCTCGTGGCTGCCCAGGACCGGTGCGAGGAACGCGGCGATCCGGTCCGCTCCGCCCAGGGCCGCCGGGATGCCGGCGAATCCCGCGGTCGCCGAGAAGAATGCCAGGATCATAAGCGGCGCCGTGATCGCCGCCGGGGATTCCTTGACCTCCTGCGCATGGCTGCCCTCTCCGTGGCCGCCGTCGTGACCGGCAGACGCATCCCGCCGGCTCTGCCCGAAGAACGTGAGCAGCAGGAGCCGGGACATATAGAAGGCCGTGATGCCCGCGGTCAGGTACCCGATGGCCCAGAGCGCCGGATGGCCGTGCTCGCCGATGAACGCCTGCCGCAGGATCTCGTCCTTGCTGAAGAAGCCGGAAAAGGGCGGGACCCCCATGATCGCCGCCGTGGCCACGGCGAAGGTCGCGAAGGTCCTGGGCATCACCTTCCTGAGGCCGCCCATCTTCCTGATGTCCTGCTCATGGTGCATGCCGAGGATGACGCTCCCCGCGCCCAGGAAAAGGCAGGCCTTGAAGAAGGCATGGGTCATGACGTGGAACAGGCCGGCCGTGTAGGCGCCCACACCCATGCCGAGGAACATGTAGCCGAGCTGGCTTATCGTGGAATAGGCGAGGATCTTCTTGATGTCGTTCTGAACGCAGCCCATGGTGGCCGCGAAGAGCGCGGTCCCCGCGCCCACCCACGCAACGACCGCGAGCGCCGCGGGGCTCAGGGAGAACAGGAAGTTCAGCCTTCCGATCATATAGACACCCGCCGTCACCATGGTGGCCGCGTGGATCAGCGCGCTCACCGGGGTGGGGCCGGCCATGGCGTCGGGCAGCCATACGTAGAGCGGGATCTGGGCAGATTTTCCCGTCGCGCCGAGGAAGAGCGCGAGGCAGATCACGGTGACGAGACTGGCGCCGAAGACGGTCGCTCCCTTCAGCAGGTGCACGTGTCCGGCAAGGAACGAAAAGCTCAGGATCGACCTGCCCGACGCCGCGGGACCGGCGGCCTCCGCAAGGGACCAGTAGAGCAGGAAGAGCCCGATGATGAACCCGAAATCGCCCACGCGGTTCACGATGAAGGCCTTGTTCGCCGCCATGGCGTTCGCCTCCTCGCTGAACCAGAAGCCGATCAAGAGATAGGAACAGAGGCCCACGCCCTCCCATCCCACGAACATGAGCAGAGCGTTCTCGGCCAGCACCAGGACCAGCATCGAGAAGATGAAGAGGTTCAGGTACGAGAAATAGCGGGCGGAGCCGGGGTCCCCCGCCATGTAGGCGGTGGAGTAGACGTGGATCAGGAAACCGATGCCCGTGACGATCAGGAGCATCATCACGCTCAGAGGATCGAAGAGGAACGCCACCTCCACCGTGAGCGTGCCGGTATGAAGCCAGGTGTAGACCGGGTTCACGATCGTGCCGCGGTCCGCGCTGACGGCTGCAAACGCACCGAGGGAGACCAGGAACGACAGGAGCACGGCCCCGCACGCGATCCGCCCGGCCGCCCTCTCGCCGTATGCCGCCTGCAGCCGTCTGCCGAACAGACCGTTCGCCGCAGCGCCAAGGAGCGGGAAGAGCACGATCAGGAAGCCGTATGATGCAATGAGTTCTTTCATACAAGAATACGGGCCTCTTACCACTTCAGCGTCGTGAGATGGTCCGCGTTGATGTCCCGGTACCGCTTATAGATGGCCAGGAGAAGCGCAAGAGCGATCGCCGCTTCGGCAGCCGCGAGCACGATCACGAAGAGCGAGACCATCTGGCCCTCCAGGTTGCGGGCCGTCAGCCTGCTGAATGCGGCAAAATTGAGTGCCGCAGAGTTCAGGATCAGTTCAATGCCCATGAAGATGCCGATGATGTTCTTCTTCGAGACGACGGTCAGCAGTCCCGCAAGAAAGAGCACGATACTGATCGCCAGGTAGCTGGTTATGCCGGTCAGTTCCATGACCCGATCCGCCTTCCTGCGTCCGCCATTCTTCTTCCGTCTGTCGTCACCGCTCTCACCGCACTGAGCGCCGCGCAATGACCAGGCTTCCCACCAGGACGGCTAGCAGAAGCACGGACGCCGCCTCGAACGGCAACAGGTACTTGCTCAGAAGGAGATCGCCCAGGCCCTTGGTCGTCGTGGCCGGATAGTCCGGGGTCCCGGTCCGGGCCCAGTGCGTCCCGAGAAGCGCATAGACAAAGGAGCCCAGAAGGACGAGCGCAGCGCCCCCGGCGAGCGCCATGCGGGGAGCGGACGTCATGTTGGTCTTCCTGATCTCGTCCACATTCTTGGTCAGCAGGATCGCGAACAGCAGGAGCACGGATACGCCGCCGATATATACGACCACCTGCACGATCGCCAGGAATTCCGCGTCCAGGAAGAAGTAAAGTCCCGATGTGCCCAGGAAGGTAAAGAAGAGCGCAAAAGCCGAGTACAGCACGTTCCGGGAGAACACGACGATCAGGCACGGCACCGTCGTCAGCAGCGCGACGCAGAGGAAGACGAGCTCTTTCAGTCCGATGTTCATGGTTGCTCCCGCTTTTGGGGCTTGGCAACGGGCACCGGCGTCATGACATGCCGCACCCGCAGGTCGCGGATGTCGAAACAGGCGCCCTCGAACCGCTTCGTGAAGAAGATCCCCCCCGCCGGGCAGGCCTCGACGCAGAGCCCGCAGTGCATGCATTTTGCCTGGTTCACATCGAACCGGCTGAGCATGCGGGCCTCCTGCTGTTTTTCCACAACGATCCTGATGCAGTCGATAGGACAGGCGCGCATGCACTGCAGGCAGCCGATGCAGGTGTCGGGCCGCACCTTCAGGAACCCCCGGTAGCGGTCGGCGACGAGGTCCGCGGCGGCCTTCCCCGGACCCAGGCGGTCGGGATATTCCACCGTGATGGCCGGCTCCTTCACCCAGTAGCGAAGGGTGATCCGCATGCCGGCGACCGTCGTCGTCACCGCGTTCCAGATGTTCCTGAAATATTCAGCCGGGCCGCTCATGGCTTCGGCATCCTCCAGAAGATCCCGTTGCCGTCGAATGCGATCATCCAGACCGCCGTCAACACGAGGCAGGCGAAGGAGATCGGGATGAAGTACTTCCAGCACATGGCCATCATCTGGTCGATCCGGAGCCGGGGCAGGGTCCAGCGCACCCAGATGGTGAGGAGGCAGAGCGGGATGGCCTTGGCGAAGAAAACGCCGACCATCAGGAGCTGCCAGCCAATGCCGCTCGTGTAGGGATCCCTGCCGATGTTCCCGCCGCCCAGGAAGACCGCCGCGGCCAGGGACGCAGTGATGAAAATGCTCGAGAACTCGGCGGCGAAGAAGAGGGCGAACCGCATGCCCGAATATTCGACGTTGTAGCCCGAGACCAGCTCGGACTCGGCCTCGGGAAAATCGAAGGGTGTCCGGTTCATCTCGGCCAGGCTCGACACGAAGAAGATGATGAAGGCAACGACGGTGAAGGGGTTGTGGAACACGAACCATTGCCAGGGCCACGGCCCCTGGGCCATCACGATCTCCTGCATCGAGAACGTCCCCGCGATCAGCACGACCGTCAGGAGCGCCAGTGCCGTCGGGATCTCGTAGCTGATGATCTGTGCCGCCGAGCGGATGCCGCCCAGGAGCGCCCACTTGTTGTTCGACGCCCAGCCCGACATCAGGAACCCCACGACGAGGAGCGAGCTCACCACGATGATGAAGATCACCCCGATGTTCAGGTCCGCCACGATGAACGGGCCGCCGAAGGGGATCACGAGCGACGCCAGCACCGTCGAGGAGAAGACGAGGTACGGCGCGAGCTTGAACAGCTTCTTATCCACGGCGTCGGGGATGATGTCTTCTTTTAAGAGGAGCTTGATCCCGTCAACAGGGAACTGCAGAAGCCCCCAGGGCCCCACGCGGTTCGGCC
Source organism: Nitrospirota bacterium (assembly GCA_037916085.1). Taxonomy (GTDB): domain Bacteria; phylum Nitrospirota; class UBA9217; order UBA9217; family UBA9217; genus JAKAHZ01. The sequence goes on from JBAIYC010000281.1 coordinate 4,077, forward strand.
CTATCCGGTTCTGGATGTCGGCTGATATCTTCCGCTCCAGGTAGGTGAGCATCCCGGCGATCATGCTGGTGATCCCGAGAACGATGGCGCAGGGGACCGCATAGGCCGCAATGACGAGAGCGGTGTCGGGAACGCCGGAGGCGCCGAGCCGGTCCTTCAGGATGCCGTAGAGGGTGTTCGCTGCGCTGTACATGGTCTGCCTCTGGCACCACTCGCACACGCCAGGTCAAACCGGAGCACGTTCATTCCGGGCCTGTTCGCACGCGGTTGGTGCATGAACCGCAGATGCCGCTCTTCACCGGTCTATCTCCGGGGCAACGATGTCAAAGCTGCCGATGATCGCCACGAGGTCCGCGACCATGACGCCCTGGCTGATGAGCTCGATGATCGTCATGGCAGAAAAGGACCCGGTCCGGATCTTCACGCGGAAGGGGTTCCTGCCCCCGTCGCTGATGAGGTAGAAACCCAGTTCGCCGCGCGGGCTCTCGGTCCGCACGTAGATCTCGCCTGCCGGCACCGTGAAGGGCTTCGGGACCTTCGTCCTGATCTCGCCTCCCGCCGGCATCTGGGCGAGGGCCTGCCGGACGATCCGGCAGGACTGGACCACCTCGTCGACCCTGACGAAGTAGCGGTCATAGCAGTCCCCGAGCGTGCCGTACCGCCCCGCTCCGACAGGGACCTCGAAGTCGAAGCGGTCGTAAAGGGAGTACGGCTCGTCCTTCCGGAGGTCGAACCGGACGCCCGAACCCCGGAGGTTCGGGCCGGTGAGCGTGTACTGCTCGGCCGTCTCCGCGTCGATGATGCCTACATCGGCCAGCCGGTTGATCAGGATCGTGTTGCGGGAGATCAGCGTGTTGAATTCCCCGATGAAGTCCCGTTCCAGGTGATCCACGAATGCCAGACACCTCTCCCTGAAGCCGTCGGGAAGGTCCTGGGAGACGCCGCCGATGCGGACGTAGTTGTGGGTCAGCCGGGCGCCGCACAGCATTTCCATCAGGTCGTTGAAGGTCTCGCGTTCCCGGAGCGCGTGCACGAAGGGCGTCACCGCCCCCAGGTCCAGGAGCAGGGCGCCGAACCCGATGAAATGGCTGCCGATGCGCGAGAGCTCGGCGGCGATGACCCGCAGGTATTCGGCCTTCTCCGGGACCGCGATCCCCGCCAGCCGTTCGACCGCGACGGCGTAGCCGAGATTGCAGTTCACCGACGCCACGTAGTCGACGCGGTCCGTGTAGGGCAGGAAGGACTGCCACGGCAGGCCTTCGGCGATCTTTTCGATCCCGCGGTGCAGGAACCCGACATCCGGCGTCGCCTTCACCATCATCTCTCCGTCGGTCTGAAGGACGAAC
>JBAIYC010000282.1:0-10081 GCA_037916085.1 Nitrospirota bacterium
ACCTGGATGCGGCGGTTCCCCGTATCGGCCACGACGATGTTGCCCTTGGGGCTCACAGCAACGCCGGACGGCGACTTGAACTCGCCGTCGGCGGAACCGTTCCTCCCGATGACCTGCAGAAGGGTCCCCTCGCTGTTGAACTTCTGGAGCCGGTCGTTCGACGTGTCAGCGACCCAGATGTTCCCGCTGTTATCCGCGGCCAGTCCCCGGGGGTTCTTGAGCATCCCCGGTTCGCTTCCTCGCGCGCCGATCTTCCTGCCGCTGGCCACACCGGCCGTCACCACGCTGTCGCCCACGAGGCCCCGCAGCCTGCTGTCCACCGCGAGCGCTGCGACCTTCACCGGGAGATCCTTCAGGAAGGTCACGGAGGGCAGCGGGGAGACCCGCTCCATGGGCCGGCCATCCATCTCGCCCTGGAATATCTGGAGCGTGTTCTTGTCGCTATCGAGGATATAGATCCGGCCCTCATGGTCGACCTTGAGCCCCGCAGGCTTCTTGAACTGGCCCGGCCCGATGCCCTCCGATCCCAGCGTGCCCAGGAGCTTGTTCTGAGGATCGAACTTCTTGATCCTGGCGCTGCCGGTGTCGGCGATGTAGATGTTGCCCCGTTCGTCGACGGCGATGCCGCGGGGACCGTTGAAATCGTCGATGCCCCTGCCGCTGCCGCCGAAGGCAGCCACCTGCTTGCCGGCGGGATCGAAGATCCGGACGCGGTTGGATTCGCGGTCCAGGACATAGAGGCGGTTCCGCAGGTCCAGCGCAACGTCCACCGGCGCTTTCATTTCGTCCTTCTGGGTGCCCTTGACGGCGATCTGTCCCATGTAGATGCCGTCCGAGGTCAGGACCTGGACGCGGCTGTTGCCGGTGTCGGCAACGTAGAGGAGCCCCCTGCCTGCCGCGATGCCGGTGGGCGAGCTGAACTCTTTCGGCCCCGAACCCTTGGAGCCGAAGCTCTGCACGAACTTGCCCTGGCTGTCAAAGACCTGGACGCGTCCGTTCCCCGTATCAGCGACATAGACCAGGTTCGAACCGTCAACAGCGATGCCCGCGGGCGAGCGGAACTGCCCGTTCTCACCACCCCTCGTTCCCCAGGTGCGCTCGATCTTCCCTTCCCGACCGTAGACCACGACGCGGTGATTGGCGGTGTCGGCGACAAAGACACGGTCGCCGGACAAGGCGACGGCACGGGGCTCGGACAGGTCCCGCTGGGCAGTCTTCTTTGTCGTATCGCCGAACTCCTGGAGAAATTCGAACTGCTGGTAGGCATGCGCATGCGAAAGGAAAAGAAGGAAGACGAGAACGGGACCTAGTGCGAAGCCGGCGACGCGGCGAGAAGTGTCCATGGATCACCTCCGGAACAGAGCGGCAAAGAAACCCCAATGGCCGGCATTATAGCACAGCGGAAGGCGATAACCAAGAAGAAAAGTATTGACAAAATTTACTGGAACTCGCCACATCGACGGGCGGTTCGTCATGCAGGCATAATCCGTTTGACTTTTCCGGGGGCATCATGTACTTTTCTCCTGTCAGGAGATGCATGTGAAACAGCAGACCGCGAACAAGATCCACGCGCTATTCATGGGAACGGCACTTTCCCTCCTGCTTCTCGTTCCGGCCCCGGCCAGCGCAGTCCAGATCAGCGTCGCCCCCGGCAATCCGTCATGCAGCTCCAATTCCAGCCCCCCCTGTTTCACGACCATATCCGCGGCGGTCGCAAACGCCAACGTCGGCGACAGCATCCTGGTGGAACCGGGTACCTACACGGAAACGATCACACTTCCCGGCCCCAATACCATCGCTTCGATCGCCGGTCGGGTCACCGCCGCCACGATCCTGACCGGCGGCGGCTCCGGAACGATCATCATGGCGAATCAGAACTCCAACACGATCATCAGGAACTTTACCTTCACGAACGCCGTACGGGGCATCCAGATCGCAAACGGAGCGGCACTGACCGTAACCGGGAACGTTTTCTATAACATCAGCGATTCCGCGGTCTATGTCGATGATGCCTCCTCTTCCATCGTCAATAATTCGTTCCGGGGAAACATTACGGCGATTTCAAGCAGCGCGAATCTCGTCATCAAGAACAACATCTTCTCCGTCAACACGAACGCCTTGCTGCCGCGCCTCCTCGCGACCCTGACCCTTGTAACCTACTGCGATTTTCACAACAATGCCAATAACGGCATAACCGTCGACCCTTCCTCCACGACCTCCACCAACATCCCGAACGCGAACCAGACCGCGACGGACCCCCTTTTCGTGAATCCGAACACCACTCCGCCCAGCCTCGATCTGCATCTCCAGACCGGATCGCCGTGCATCAATACCGGCTCGGATATGAACGCGGTTCCGCCAAACTCCACGAACAAGGATATGGGCGCGTACGGCGGGAGCAGCATGGACACGGTGCCGTTCTCCGTCACGGGTCTAACTACCTCTCTCACCGGCACGTCGTCAGTCACGCTCTCCTGGTCGCAGAACCTCGACTACAATGTGCAGGGCTACAGGATCTACTACGGCAACTCGTCGGGGCAGTACACCGGGACCGACGCCGTAGACTCTGCCGGGAATCCCCTGCCGTCGCCCATCGACGCAAAGAACGTGACAAGCTTCGTTATCAGCGGACTCACTACGACGGTCTCGGCTCCTACAAGCGCTCCTACCATCATATCGGTAGAGCCCAGTAACCAGCGCCTTCTCGTATCATGGACCGCGGTCCCCGGCGCCACGAGCTACAATATTACCTACCAGGAAATATTCCCATCCACCGGGCCCGTGCTGCAGGTCAACACCGGCGGGAGTCAACAGAGCTATGCACTGACCGGACTGACGAACGGCGTGTGGTATGTCATCCAGGTATCCGCCGTTGCCCAGTCAGCGCATTATTTCGCCGTTACATCATACTATCAATTGAGCGGAGCTTCACCCGGGGTGGCCTGGGAAAGCGCCTATTCCCCGGAACAGGTGATCTTCATCGGCTCCGCCCAGGAGGGTCCGCAGTCCAACCAAGTGCAGGGAGCACCTGATGAGATCATCCCCGCGCCCTATCTGAAGAAATCGGGCTGTTTCATCGCCACGGCGGCCTACGATTCCGCCGACGCGCCGGCCGTCCGGGTCCTCCGGAACTTCCGCGACCGCTATCTTGTCTCGAACGCTCCGGGACGCGCGTTCGTCCGGTGGTACTACCGGATATCGCCGGGACTGGCAGCGCGGCTGAACGCGCATCCGGCGCTCAAGCCCTTTGTCCGAATGGCCCTCGAGCCTTTGGTGGCCCTGGCATACCTGGCGACCGGTGCGCCGCCTGCGCTCGCGGCCCTGCTGTCCCCCGCTCTGGCCGTTGCCGCCGTTCTTGCGCTGCGCCGAAGACGCGCCGCCATCTCATCACGCCCCTGAGGACCGCAACCGCATGAACCTGCTCACGAAATTCGCCCTTACCGCCCTTTTCCTTGCACTGCCTGTTTCGGCCATTGCGGCCGCACCCGGCGAGGAGCAGCCGCGCTGGTCAGTCGAGGTCAAGTACGGACTTTTTTATCCTGATTTCAACGATTGGTCCACGTACTACGGAAGCAACCATACCTGGGACGTTGCAGGCGCCGTCGGCTACAAGGTTCGCCGACAGGTGGAGCTCGGCGTCGAGGCCGGGATGATGCGGGATACTGGAAGAGGACTTGCCCCGACGATGAACGTCGTCTCCGGCGATGTGCAGTACTCACTCTGGCCGCTGAACGTCTACGCGCTCTACCGGGCCGTGTTCAAAGAGGACCAGTTGATTGTGCCCTACGCGGGCGGCGGATGGACGCGTATGTTCTACCAGGAGAAGATCCAAGATCAGAGCACGATCAAGGGATCGGCCGACGGATACCACGGGCGGGCGGGCATCCAGATCCTGCTGGACAACGCCGACATCACGGCATCCAACAACCTCTTCAAGGACTTCGGCATCCGTCACACCTACCTGGTCCTCGAGGTCGAGTACAGCCGCGTCATGACCGACACGCAGGCCACGGCCGCGTCCCCGAGCAGGAGCGTCAACCTTGGCGGAACGAGCTACCTGGGCGGGCTCCTTTTCGAGTTCTGACCAACGCCTGTCGGCGTTGGCATCGTTGAACGCGCATCGCGACGTGATCCCCCAAGAAAATACAAGAGCCGCAAAGGATTGCTCACTTTGCGGCTCTTGGTAATGGTTTAGCCAAAACTTACGCCTTCGGCCTCCCGCTCAAGCAACCACCTGTCCGTCGCGGATCTCGATCGTTCTTCCCGCCCGCTGCGCGTTCTCCCCGTTGTGCGTCACCATGACGACGGTGCGGCCCTCCCGGTTCAGTTCCTGCAGCATGTCGAGGACATGATCGCCCGTCCGGGTATCGAGGTTCCCCGTCGGCTCGTCTGCCAGGATCACCGGCGGTCTGTTCACGATGGCCCGCGCGATGGCGACGCGCTCCTGTTCTCCTCCCGAGAGCTGAGACGGGAGGCGGTGGGACTTGGCATCCAGGCCCACCTTTCGGAGCGCATCGAGCGCTGCTTCCCTCGCGGTCCCGTTCAGTCCCGGCTGGACCGTCAGCGGCAGCATCACGTTCTCGACGGCGGTGAGATACGGAACCAGGTAGAAGGACTGGAACACGAAACCCAGGTACTCCCGCCGGAAATCGGACAGGCGGTTTGGACCGAGCGCCCCCAGGTCGATGCCGTCCACGGACACAACGCCGCTCGTCGGGTGGCTCAGGCCGCCGATCAGGGAGAGCAGCGTGCTCTTGCCCGAGCCCGACGGCCCCATGACGGCCACGAACTCCCCGCTTTCGATGCCAAGCGAGACGCTTCGCACCGCAGGGTAGTCCTCGTCACCTGCATGGAAGGTCTTCGTAACATTCGTAAGTTCGATGGATGCCATATTCACCCCGCGGCTTCCCAAAAACAGGGCAACGCCGCATTATTTACCACAGAGGCACGGAGAACACGGAGGAAGGCAAATGATGAGCAGTTCTCCGTGTCTCTGTGTCTCCCGTGGTGGATTCTCCGTCTTAGGTTCTTTCTTACAATGTCCGTAACGCCTCGATCGGGTCCAGCCGCCCCGCGCGCACCGCGGGATAGATGCTAGCAAGGAGCCCCACCAGGACCGATGTTGCGATGGAGCCTGCAGCCATAGCCGGGTCTACGGTAAACTCGAGACGGTAAGTGCTCATCAGATAGGGTGCGATGAACCGGGGACTTATCGATCCGGCCGCGTAGCCGATGATGCCGGCCAGGAGGCTCACGAAAAAAGACTCGATGAGCAGCACCTGGATGATGTGGCCCGTGCGGAAGCCGACGGCCCGGAACAGACCGATCTCCTGCACCCGCTCCTTCACCGACGCGGTCATCGCAAAGAAGATGACCATGCCTGCAACAATGAGCAGCAGCATCGAGATACCGAGGGAGAACCGGTGGAAGTAGTGCATTGCCTGTATCTTAAGCTCCACGGTCTCCTTCACCGCCACGGCGCGTGCGCCCGGCAGCATATTGTTTACCTGCTGCACCATGTCCTCGATGGGGCAGCCCGTGCAGAGAGCCGCAAGCTCGATGAGGCTGACCGCGTTCCCTTTGCCGAACTCCTTCTGGACCGCAGCAAGGCCGGCGAAGACCAGGTTGTCGTCCTGCGATCCCGTTTCGGCCAGCACGCCGGCCACGCGGAACTTCCCGCCGCCCAGCTGTACGGCGTCACCCGGTGCCAGCCCCAGTTTGGCGGCCGCGGACTTGCCCACGAGCACCTCGGCCGCTTCTTCAGGCCGCATCCCTGAGGAGACGCGCCACCACTTCTTCAGCCGGAACTCGGCCGGGAACTCGACCCCCGCGACCATCACCTTGGTCCCTTTGACCCGGGAGACAACGAGGAGCTTGGGTGCAACGGTGCTGATGTTCTGATGGTTCTTGATGGTCCGCACCTTCTTCGCGTCCTCGATGGTGAGCGACCTTCCGCCGGCGTTGAGGGCTCCGACGGTCATACCGCCGTAGGAGAGCGGAAGGTCCTCCGTCGCAGGCAGTACCAGAATGTTCGCGCCGAACTCGTCGAGCGTATGCATCACCTCGCGGTTCATGGCGTCGCCCAGGGACGTAAGCGCGACCGCCGCGCCGATGCCGAGGGCAAGCCCGGAGATCAGGAAGAACGTCCTTCCCTTCTTCCTGCGCAGGTTGTTGACGGCGATGTCGATCAGTTTCACAGCGCGTTCCTCGCTTCCAGGCTGGTCGGCTGGCACGCGTGTCAGCGCGGCATCAGAAGTACTTCACGCCCTCTTCAAGGTCCTTCGTCTTTACGATCAGCGTCGTTCCATCCTGGCTGTTCTGGAGTGGGATCGGGCTGCACCCTCCGGTGACATGGCCCACGTCGGTGGACTTGAAGCCCATGCCGCAGTTGTTGCAGACCAGCGTATCGCCGCTCTGGCGGTACCCGAGCTTCGCGTGGTAGCAGGACTGACAGGCATCAAGAGCGGCACGGACCGTGCCGTCCAACGCCCGGAGGACGAAGAACTTGATCTCCTTCCCGCCCGCGTTGTACACGAAATAGCTCGCCGCACTGCCTTGCAGGCCGCCGAGCGCGATCCTCACGTCGCCCTTCTCGGCCGTCACCGGCTGGTAGCTGACGCTGCTGTTGCCGCCGCGTTCTGCCTTCATCATCATCGGCCGCTCGACGGACCGGGCCTTCACCGCGCTGTTGTAGACGAACCACCCGGCGACGACGAGGACGGCCGCTGCCGCGACGATGACCGCGGCCTTCGGGCTCTTCTTTGTTCCCGCCATGACCCGCGCCTTCTTGTCACTGTTCCCTGCCCCTTCGGATCCCCTGCCGGTCCCGCAGGCCTTGCAGAACTTCGCTTCCTGCTGCATCTCAGCACCGCATGTTCCGCACACTGCCATGACTGCCTCCTTGTTCTTTCACATCTCCGTGATCGTGCCGTTCTGGTAACGGAGCGATTTTGCTATCCTGTTGTCCTTCACGATATCCACCTCAATATGGCAGCCGAAGTCCTGAACCCTCGTGTCCACCGGCGACCCACCATATCGTTCCCTCCAGTATGCCAGAGCAGCCTTCCGCGCTTCGCTGGCCTGGCTCGCCTGCGGCATGTTCCCTATTTGTCCCCTCTGCATGCTGCACGCCCTTCCCTGCGCAGCGGCCCCCGGCCTCCCGCCGCAGCCGCATTCTCCTCCGGCCGGAAGGTCTTCGGCGAGCGCGATGCGCACGACCGCCCTTCCCCGGATGTCCCGCAGCCACTGCTCAAGCCGGGCAGACACTGTTGCCGCATCGGCTGCGCCGGCAGTGACCTTTTCGTCGACGAACTTGTTGAAGGCGAGCTGCTGCTCCACCGTTCTTCTGAACGCCGCCATGCTGCCGTACCGCGCCTTCACCCGCTCCTCGAACGTCTTCTCATCCATGCCGGCTGACATCCGCCGCCGCTCGACGGCCGCGTTCATCTCATCCTGCGAGATCGTGATCCCTTCCCTCCGGGCCTCCTGCCAAACGATCCGCTCGGTGATCATCCGCGACAGGACGGCATATCGCAGACGCGCGCGGGCATCTTCCGGAAGGTTCGTCCCACCCGTGATCTCGCTCACCGCCCTGTCCACGTCTGCGCTTGATATTTCCTCGCCGTTCACGACGGCTGCCACGCCCTGGGGGAGGTAGAACTTGTAATACCCAATGCCAGCGGCGAACGCCAGGACCGGCACGAGCAGCAGAAGATACCACCAGGTCCTGGCGGGCCTTTCCGGGACCGAGCCGGAACTTCCGTCGAGGGCGCTTCCGCAGTTCACACAGTACTTGGCATCGGCATCGTTAGCACCCCGGCATGTTCCGCATTGCATAAGGTCCTCCCGTAGAGCCATACGTGAGGAAAGAAAGCAATATCACTGCCAGGAAACGAAATGTCTGAAAAACAACGGGATAGGTGTGGATCAAACAGGCGGTCCGCCGGATGGTGTCTCATTTGATGCACTGCGGAAATGAGAATTGACAGCAACAGCGCGGAGCGGGGTCCTCTCGTACATATCGCCTTGCCGGCCCCGCGGGAGGCGGGGCCGACGAGCCAGGTCAGAAGCAGAACACCTTGTCGTGACTGAACACGTCGGCAACCAGCTTGTCGTAGGAAACGCCGCCCTTCGTCAGATCCACGGTGGTCGCCTGGTTTCCCGCGGATTGGACCTCGATGATCTTCCGTGTTGACGCGTCAGGCGCGGACTTGAGTATGTACAGGATCTTCACGTGGCCCTCCTCATTCAATACGGCACGACGATATCGTACTCCAGCAGCTTCTTTGCCATCTCCTCGAGCGTGACCGTCGTAAAGCCGTTTTCGGCGTTGTTCGAATAGACCTTGAGATCCAGGTCGGCTATCAGTTCCAGCGGCTGCGCCACCTCGCTGTTGCTTTTATCGAGCTTCCGGTCGAGGACAAAGACCTCGATCGTGTCGTCGGCGAGCGTCAGGCCGCCCGCGACCCGGAGCGCCTCGCCCTGGCGGTCCCGCACGACCACCGCTATGCGTTTCGTGTCTCCCATGATCGTTCTGAATGATCAGAATACCAGCACGCGTTCGCTGTCGTGCAGCATGGCTGCGTTGTTGTACTGGCTGCCGTCGGTGATGCTCTCGGTCTTGTCGTGGATGCCGATCAGCTCGCAGCTGTGTTCGCAGACCGTACACTCAACGCCGCCGGTCTTGAGCAGGTCCAGGAACTTCGGGTCGCGAGTGAACCGCACGCCCTCATCTGTCAGGAAGAGCTGGACCGCGTGCCCTGCCTTGCGTGCTGCTTTTACGATGCCCGCAACATGGTCTATGTTCTGGTACTTGGTGACCATAATGCCCAGGCGTTTGTTCGCCATGTTGGCACCCCCTCTCTGAACGGGCAAATGCATCAGAATGGTTTATATATTTTGATCTACATACTCCAGCCGCACCTGTTTTGCAACGGATGTTTTATTCTAATCTTACCGCAAAAAAAAGTGCCGGGCGTTGTGTCGCCCGGCACCGGTTAAAACGAATCTATCCGCTAAACGTCCAGGTCCTTCATCGGTTTGATCAGAAGGAAATAGACCATCGTCCAGTTCCCCAAGATGATGAAGAGGTTCGCCACCCAGCTCGACACCGCCAGCGTGGAGACACCCGTCAGGCTGTGGCCGATATTGCACCCGCCGCCGATCTGCGCTCCGACACCCATGACAAAACCGCCGAACATCACCTTCAGCAGTTCATCGGCCGGCGGGACCTTCAGCTTCACTTCCTGCAGGAGCTTTCCGGAGAGATAGGCGCCGATCGGCACGGCAAAGACATAGAGCGAGCTCCAGGAGAAGGTGATGCCGAGGAGCGACAGGGACTCATTCGCCGGAGCCTTGGAATCGCCGAAGAACACGGCCAGGAAGAACTCCCGCGTGGGGCCGGTGAACGAAAGGCCGCGCGCCCTGCCGCCGTAGTAGGCCGATGCCCAGAACGCCAGCACGGCGATGATGCCGATCAGGAGGCCGGCAAGGGACCAGGAATAGCCCTTCTTGGCCTTCGTGAACGGCTTGCCCTGGAACACGAAGTAGAGCAGCACCACGGAAAGGACCGCGATGACGATCCACTTGTTCACGCCGATGATGTTGTAGAGCGTCGGGATCGTATCCTCGCCCACGTAGACGACCTGCGAAATGAGCAGATCGTATACCGGCTTCAGGAAGCCGAACTTGGTCACCGCAATACCGAAGAAGAAGCCGAAAACGGCCATCACATAGGCCAGATTGCCTTCGCCGACGCGGTAGAGAATGCCGCTTCCGCACCCGCCCGCAAGCACGATGCCCATGCCGAAGATGTAGCCGCCAATGATGTTCGCCCAGGGCACAAAAGCCTGGCGATAGAGCTGGCCGGCGACCATGCCTCCGGACCCGTCGGACTGCAGGAGCCAGCCCATGTCTTCGAAGAGGTTCGCGCCGACCGTCGCCACGACAACGGCGAGCAGATAGGCCCGGAACATCGTGTAGTCCTGGAACAGGACCTCGCGGTACGCGGAGTTGATGCAGAACCTGCCGCGCTGCAGCGACCAGCCCATCATCAGGCCGATCACCAGACCGGAAAGCAAGA
>JBAIYC010000283.1:0-5218 GCA_037916085.1 Nitrospirota bacterium
CCCCGGTAGCGGTGGGCGTCCGTGACGGTCTTTTCACCTGGTTTGCTCTCGATCTGCTTGGTGCACGCCACAATTGCCTCGGCGTATCTTCCCTTGAGCACCGCATCAGAGCACGGGTCTGTGGCCGCAGGGACGGCAGCACCGGCCAACGTGACGGCTGTTACCAGCATGGCGACAACGACGATCTTCTTCATGGGGTCTCCTGCTCCTTAAGATAGCTTCAGGCTTTCCTTGTAGACGACCTTCTTCGGCACCCCGAGTTCTTCAGCGGCGACTGCCACGGCTTCCTTCTTCGTCAGCCCCCGGTGCAGCATCAGGTTCTTCAGGTATTCGGCGGTGTCGACGTCCTGTTTCTCCTCGACGGGGGCAGCCCCGTGGACGACGATCGTGAACTCTCCTTTCGAGGAACCTGCGTGCACCCGGTCCACGACCTCGGAAAGACTGCCGCGGATGGTCTCTTCATGGACCTTCGTGAGCTCCCGGGTGACCACAGCCTTCCTGTCGCCGAAGATGCCGGCCATGTCCTCCAACGTGCTCATGATCCGGTGCGGGGCCTCGTAGAAGACCAGGGTGCGCCTTTCCTCCTTCAGCTCCTCGAGCCGATTGCGTCGCGCAGTCTGCTTGCTCGGCAGGAACCCCTCGAACGCGAAAGTGTCCGTCGGCAGGCCCGAGATGGACAGCGCAGCGACGGCGGCCGTCGCACCGGGGATGGGAACGACGCGGACCTTCTGGGCCACGGCAAGGTTGATGAGGAAATAGCCGGGGTCCGAGATGCCGGGCGTTCCCGCGTCGGACACGAGGGCGACGTTGCTGCCCTCGAGCAGTCGTGCGACAAGGACGGGGCCCCTGTCCTCTTTGTTGTGGTCGTGGTAGCTTGTGAGGGGAACGTGGATGTCGTACTTGGAGAGCAGCTTCTGCGTATGGCGTGTGTCCTCGGCGGCGATGAGGTCCGCTTCCTTGAGGATGCGGAGCGCCCGGAGGGTGATGTCCTCGAGGTTGCCGATGGGGGTGGCGACGATGTAAAGAACTCCAGTCGACATAGTTCAAGACCTCATACCGCGAAGGCGCCAGGGACGCGAAGAAAACGAAGCAAATACAGAATCGTATCTCTCGCAGAGGCGCAGAGACCGCAGAGGACGGCAAGAAACACAAAGACCCAAACCTTTTATCTCGCAAAGCCGCTAGGAAAACAAAGGCATTACAGCCGTCATTCCCGCGAAAGCGGGAATCCAGGCTAGCCTTCTTCAGTGATTTGCTCCAGGTGAAGCATATTGGTTTTGCTTTCTCTGCGCCCTCTGCGTCTCTGCGAGAGGCCGTTTTCGCCTGTCTCTTGCAGTTCAGTAGCTTCTGTACCTGTTCGTGATCGGGAAGCGCCGGTCCTTTCCCAGCCCCCGCGGCGTGATCTTGACGCCGGGAGGGGCCTGACGGCGCTTGTACTCGCTCGTGTCGACCAGACGGATCACGCGCTCCACGGTCTTCCGGTCGAATCCCATCCTGACGATCTCGCCGAACTCGCGGTCGTCCTCCACGTATGCCTGGAGGATGGGGTCGAGGATCTCATACTCGGGCAGCGAGTCGCTGTCCTTCTGGTTCGGCCGGAGCTCGGCAGTGGGCGCTTTGGTCATGACCCGGCGGGGGATGACCGTCCTTCCTTCCAGGCGGTTGATGCACCGGCAGATGTCGTAGACCATGGTCTTGGGAACATCCTTGATGACCGCAAAGCCTCCGGCCATGTCGCCGTAGAGCGTCGCGTAGCCCGCGGACATCTCGCTCTTGTTCCCCGTGGTGAGCACGAGCCATCCGAACTTGTTCGACAGCGCCATGAGGAGGTTTCCCCGGACGCGGGCCTGGAGGTTCTCCTCGGTCACATCCTGTCTGGTCTTTGCGAACTCGCAGCGGAGCGTCGCAAGATAGGCATCGAAGGCGTCCTGGATGGGTATCTCGAGGATCCTGATGCCGAGGTTGCGGGCGAGCTCGTAGGCGTCCTCGCGGCTCGCGTCGGAGCTGTACTGCGAGGGCATGAACACGCCCACCACGTTCTCCCTGCCGATCGCGGCAACGGCCACCGCCGCCACGAGGGACGAATCGACGCCTCCGGAGAGGCCGATCAGGGCCGTCCGGAACCCGTTCTTGCCCAGGTAGTCCCTTGTCCCGAGCACGAGAGCATGATAGACCTCTTCACAGAGCACGAGCGGTCTCTCGATCTTCCGGAGCGGCGGAAGGGGCTTCTTCTTCGTCCGCGGCTGATTGGACAGGACGATGAAGTCCGTGGAGGCGAAATCCTGCCCCGCGGCCGACGTGCGCGACGGCCGTTCCGGGAAGGAGAGGTCCAGGACGAGCAGTTCCTCCTCGAACTGCTTCCCCATGGCGAGAAGCTTTCCCGTCCGGTCGATCACCATGCTCTGGCCGTCAAAGACCAGCTCGTCCTGGCCGCCGACGGTGTTCGTGTAGGAGATGACGACGTTGTTCTGCCGGGCCCGCTCGGTGAGCATCCGGAGCCGCTCCTTCCCCTTGTGCTTGTGATAGGGCGACGCGTTGATGTTGACGATGAGCTCCGCGCCCGCCCGCGACTGGGAGCGCGTCGGGCCTTCAGGGAACCAGATGTCCTCGCAGATGTTCACGCCGACGCCCACCCCGCCGATCGTCAGCAGGGGATAGCGGCAGCCGGGCCTGAAGTACCGGTATTCGTCGAAGACGCCGTAGTTCGGCAGGAGGATCTTGTGGTAGGCATAGGCGCAGGCGCCGTTGTGCAGCACCGCGGCGGCGTTGTACAGGAAGACGTCGCGGTCCACGAAGCCGACGACCGCGGTTATCCCTGTTGCGGCCTTCCGGACCTCGGCAAGCGTCCGGAGGTTGTCCTTGATGAACTGAGGCTTGAGCAGCAAGTCCTCGGGCGGATAGCCGGTCAGGGCCATCTCGGGGAATGCGATGAGATCTGCGCCGAGCCTTTTCGCGCGACCGATGCGGTCGATGATCCTGTCCCGGTTGCCGGCCAGGTCACCCACGGTGGGGTTTATTTGTGCCATGGCGATACGGAGTCTTCTCATGCGATGCTTGCCTCTCTTTGCAGTCCGCGCGACCGCGGACTCAGCTTACCTCGTCGGCTTCGACGGTAATGGACACGTCCTTCACGTCCTTGCTGCGCGTGTGGATCTCTTTCTTCAGGTCCTCATGCTTGCGGAGCCTGATCGTCATGCCTTCCACGGAGGAGTCTTCGACCCATTTCCCGTTCTCGTTCTTCTTCCACGTCGCATGGTACTTGATGCGGATGGTCTTCTCCTTGCTGAGGTTGGAGAAATGGATGACGATGCTGCCTCCGTCCATGCGGTAGGACGCCTTCACGAGGTGGGGAGGGGTCGCCTTGACGTCCTTCCATCCGCCCTCTTGCTGCTTCTTTGCCGGTTCGGCAGTCGCATCCTTCTTCTTGTCCTTGGCCTCGGAGAGCAAAACGACCGAACAAAGCAGAGCGACGCCGATCAATATCGAAAGCACGTTCTTCATGACCATCTCCTCCCTCCCTGGATCGGATATCGGCCAAGGGAAATGCGCCGGTAATTCACAGAGCTAGAGAAAAGCAAGTGAAGGCATAAGGAAAACAAAGGACGGTTTCTCGCAAAGCCCGCAAAGGGCGCCAAGGAGAGCAAGACCTTGGAGGAGAGATCAAAGACTGTTTGCAATGCGAGTGATGCCATCTCTCATGAGCTCAACGTTGAAATTGGCCAGTAACCCCAGCTTCTTTCCTGACAGCTTCAGATATGTCAATAGCTGCTTCTTATGAACAGGACTGACGCTCTCGATGGATTTGATTTCGACAATGACCTTGTCGTCTACGATAACGTCAGCTCTGAATCCAATATCTAATGCTATCTCATCGTATACCAGGGGGACACCGGTTTGGTTGACAACTCTGATGCCAAGCTTCTTCAGTTCATAGATAACGCAGCTTCATAGACAGATTCGAGTAATCCGGGACCCAGGATTCTATGGATCTTGATACAAAGGTCGACGACGATCTTGGCTATTTCGTTCTCCGTCAAGCCTTTTTCCTCCAATGCCTTCCTTTGCGTCTTTTGCGAGCTTTGCGAGAGACAAAGCAGTGTCTCTTTCTTTGATTCTATGATCTTTCCGATTCTCCACGCGACAGGATCATTGCTTTGGCCTCTTCCATCACCGTCTTCAGCGGCACTTGTTTCTCCTCCGCCAGCCGTTTGCAGTCCTCGTACTCCGGCGTCACCGTCAGGACCTCGTCGCCCCGCCTGCTCACCTTGACCCGCACCGTGCCGAACTTCGTTTCGACCTCCCGGATCTCGCGAAGAAGTTTCTTTCGTCCCACCTCCTGGATACGGACGCCGATGCTCGTGGTCTCCCTGAAGATGACGTCGGTCAGTGTGTCAGCCATCGACCGGTCGGTGAGGACCGATAGAAGTACCGCCGGCCTGCCTTTCTTCATTATTATAGGCGTGAGATAGGCGTCATGGGCGCCCTGCTTCATGAGCTTTTCGATGACATGCCCGTAGACCTGGGGATTCATGTCGTCGATGTTCGTCTCGATGATGATCGATGTGTCCTCCTGGCCGGGCAGGGAGGGCGTCCCCAGCATGAGCCGAAGGACGTTGGGCGACTGAGGCAGGTCCCTGCCGCCTGCGCCGTAGGCAACGCGCTCGACTTGCATCGACGGAAGCGGACCGAATGATGAGGCGAGCGTACTGATAATGGCTGCGCCGGTCGGTGTTGTGAGCTCGATCCCTGCATTGGAGGCGTAGACCGGAACGCCGGTCAGCAGCTCCGCGGTGGCAGGCGCGGGGACCGGCAGGTTCCCGTGGGCTGTTCTGGCCGTACCCGACCCCACATTGATCTGCGAGGCGGTCACATCGGTCACGCCGAGATATTCGAGCCCGATGACGGATCCGACGATGTCCACGATGGCGTCCACGGCCCCGACCTCGTGAAAATGGACCTTGTCGACCGTGGTCATGTGGATGCTGGCTTCGACATCGGCAAGCCGCCGGAAGATGTTCATGCTCTTCTGCTTGACCGCAGGCGAGAGCGTCGAGCTGTTCACGATCTCCCTGATGTCGTCAAGCCCGCGGGCCTGCTCCTGGCTTGCCGTCACCGCGACCTTGACCCGTGTTGCTGCGATGCCTGCGCGTTTGACGCGCTCGGACGACAGGGAATAGCCCGAGAGGTCGAGCTTTCCGAGCTCAGAGCGCAGGTGCTC
>JBAIYC010000284.1:0-1858 GCA_037916085.1 Nitrospirota bacterium
CCGGGCTTGTGGTCGAGATGGACAACGGGAAGTTCCTCCTGAGGAAGAACCACCGGGATTTTCTGCCCCTCAGAAATGTGACCGTCCATTTCAACGCCCCGCCCGGCGACATGCACTTCCTGGTCAAGGCCGGCACGGAGCGGTGGGGAGATTTTGCCCTGAGCGGTACGTACTCCTTTACCGAGGCACAGACGGAGATCCGCGATATGACCCTTGCCCTGGGTCATTCCAGCCTCACGGACTTTTCCGCGCTCCTCACCTGGGACCGCGATCCGCGCGTTGAGATACGTTCCGGCAAGGCCGAGTTCGCGCTGCAGGAAATCTATGAGTGGCTCAAGTCATCAGGGAGCCTGACCCCCTTCATGAAGGAACTGTCGTCGTTAAAGGGCACTTTCGTCATCACCTCCATGCAGGGGCAGGGACTGGTCTCCGAGCCCGAAAAATTGCATATGCGGATGACCGGCGAAGCCCGCCAAATCGAACTCGCGTCCCCGCGGCTTCCTGCTCCCGTGACGGCCAATTACTCGTTTGTTGTCGAGGACAACCTGCTGGAAATTTCCGAATTGTCGGCGCGCATGGGATCGTCCTCCCTGTCCCACGTGTCCGCGCTCCTTACGGGTCGGGACAATCCCGTGCTCGAGCTCAAAAGCGGCAACGCGGCGATCAACATCACCGAGGTCTTCGGCTGGCGCAGATGGCTTCCGGCCGTGGAACACATTCTGCGTGGAGTGGACACCCTGGCCGGAAAATTCACCCTGACCGCGCTCACAATCAACGGCCGTCTGTACCGGCCCGAGACGTGGAAAATCAACGCCGCCGGAGCGCTCGATCACATCGTCTTTCAATCGCCAGTCCTGCCCGGCCCGATCGGCCTCGTGAACGGAACATTCAGTTATGTTCCGGACAAGCTCGCCTTCAGCCTGAAGGAAGCCACGATCCTCGACTCGGCCATAACCGGCACCGCCGTGGTGAGCAACATCACCACGACCGTGAGCAGCGTGGACGTGACGCTCGACGGCAGTTCAGGCAGAAAGACCGTTGACTGGGCCTTTGAAAACCTCAAACTGCCTCCCGATCTCATGGTCAAGACCCCCCTTGCGCTGTCCGATGCCCATCTGGTCTGGCAGCGGAACAAAGGCGTCTCGTTCTCCGGAACGGCATCCGTGGCGGCCGGACCGAAGTTCTCCGTGGACCTCTCCCGGCAGGGCGCGGACCTGGAGGTCCGTAAACTCTTGATCAGGGACCAGGAGACCAGGGCGTCGTTGAGCCTGAACTGGCAGAAGCAGGCGGCGGACTTGTCCTTCACCGGTCTTCTCGCGGAGTCCACCCTGAGCAGGATATTCGAGCAGGGGACCTTCGGCAGCGGGACCATGCAGGGCGAACTGCATTCCCTGGTCCGCACCGACCAGCCGCTCAAGTCGCGGATGCAGGCAAGCCTTACGGGCAGCGAACTGTTCATCCCCTGGGGAATGCCGGTTCCGACCACGGTGAACAAATTCGTTCTCCATGCCGACGGCGACGTACTCACCCTGGACTCCGCCGACGTGACCTGGGGCAAGAACCATTACTCCCTGACCGGGGCCGTAACCACGTCGGACGAGGGCCTTGCCTTCAGCATGAAGCTTGCTGCAGACGGCATTGATATCGATACGATCCAGCAGGCCCTGGCGCAGTCAGGCAGGAAAAAAACCGCCCCGCCAGGGCAGAAGATCGAACAGAAGCCCGGACAGGAGGCGAGGTCCTTTCCCCTGCCGCCCATTCGGGGCGACTTCACTGCCGACTCGAAGTACATCAAATACGGACGCTTCATCCTGGCGCCGGCGCATGCGGTCATGACCGTGGAGCCCGGCAGCGTGGG
>JBAIYC010000285.1:0-8239 GCA_037916085.1 Nitrospirota bacterium
AGCCGATGATGAACAGGACTTCCATGCCCTCGATCTCGCGGACCGAGTTGGTCATGGCGCCCGAGCCGAAGATGGCGGCCAGACCGGCCACCGTGGGGGAGTGTCAGAGCCTCGCGCAGTGATCGACATTGTTGGTGCCGACCGCCGCGCGCATCATCTTCTGGAAAAGGTAGTTCTCTTCATTGGTGCACCGCGCGGAGGAGAGCCCGCCGATGGCGTCGGCGCCGTGCTTCTCCTTGATCTGGCGGAGCCGTCCGGCGATGTAGGCGAAGGCCTCGTCCCAGGTCACGTCCTCGAACTGCACGTCCCGCCGGATAAGCGGTTTGGTCAGCCGCTCGGGGCTGTTCACGTACTTGTATCCGAACCGTCCCTTGACGCAGAGCCAGCCCTCGTTCGGCGTCCAGGGCTTGGAGGAGACGCGAATGATCTCGTTGTTCCGCACATGGGTCGTGATGTTGCAGCCCGTGCCGCAGTAGGCGCAGACGGTATCCACCTGCCGGACGCCGTCGTACCGCCCCTTGCGGAGCGAGGGCTTGGGCGTCAGCGCGCCGGTGGGGCAGACAGCGATGCACTGGCCGCAGAACTCGCAGTCCAGATCGTCCTCGTAGGCGGTCGTGATCTTGGACTTGAAGCCGCGGTAGCCGATGTCGATGGCCTCGACGCCCTGGACCTCCTCGCAGACCTTGACGCACCGGGTGCAGAGGATGCACTTTTCGAGGTCGCGCTCGATGAAGGGGTTGCCGTCGCGCTTGGCGTAGGTGCGCCGCTCGCCGGCGTACTTCTCGCCGCGCACACCGTAGGTGTAGGCAAGCTCCTGGAGCATGCAGTTGCCCGTGGCCTCGCAGGTCATGCAGTCGTTCGGGTGGTCCGACAGGATGAGCTCGAGCACGAACTTGCGGTGTGCTTCGAGCTGTGGCGTGGAGGTGACGATGTCCATGCCCGGCGTCACCGGCGTGGTGCACGAAGCTATGGGCCGGGGGACGCCCTTGACCTCGACCACGCAGAGCCTGCAGCCGCCGAAGGACGAGAGTTTGGGGTGCTTGCAGAGGTGCGGAATGGCGATCCCGTGCATTTGGGCGGCATCCAGGATGGTCGTGTTGTCCGGGACGCTGACCTCTTTGTCGTTGATGGTAAGGGTGATCATGGCTACTCCCTGTTCACGGCCTTGAACTTGCAGACCTCGAAGCATGCCCCGCACTTGACGCACTTGCTCGCGTCGATCCTGTGGGGCTTCTTCTTCTCTCCCGATACGGCGCCGGACGGGCAGGCGCGCAGGCAAGCGCCGCAAGCCTTGCACTGCTCGGCATTGATGGAGTAGACGAGCAAGTGCTTGCAGACCTTGGCAGGGCATTTCTTGTCCCGGATGTGGGCCTCGTACTCCTCGCGGAAATACTTAAGGGTGCTGAGCACGGGGTTGGGAGCCGTCTGGCCGAGGCCGCAGAGCGACAGGGACTTGATGCCCGCGGCAAGCTCCTCGAGATGCTCGATGTCGCCGTCCTTCCCCTGGCCGCTCGTGATGCGCTGGAGGGACTCGAGGAGCCTCTTGGTGCCCACGCGGCAGGGGACGCATTTTCCGCAGGACTCAGCCTGAGTGAACGTGACGAAGTACTGCGCCATGTTGACCATGCAGTTGTCCTCGTCCAGAACGATCATGCCGCCGGAGCCGACGATGGAGCCGACCTTGGCCAAGGACTCGTAGTCCACGGGGATGTCGAGCATCGAAGCGGGGATGCAGCCGCCCGACGGGCCGCCGGTCTGGACAGCCTTGAGTGCCTTGCCGCCCTCGATGCCGCCACCGATCTCCTCGATGATCTCGCGGAGCGAGATGCCCATGGGGACCTCGATGAGGCCTGGGTTCTTGATCTTCCCCGTGAGGGCGAAGACCTTGGTGCCTTTGGATTTCTCCGTTCCGTAGGACGAGTACCAGGCGCATCCGTGACGGATGATCGAGGGAACGTTTGCCAGGGTCTCCACGTTGTTGATCACCGTGGGTTTCTGCCAGAGGCCGCGGTTCACCGGGAAGGGGGGCTTGGGCCGCGGCATGCCGCGCTGGCCTTCGATGGAGGCGATGAGCGCTGTTTCCTCGCCGCAGACGAAGGCGCCTGCGCCGAGCTTCACCTTGATGTCGAAATCGAAGGAGGAACCGAAGATGCCTTTGCCCAGATAGCCCTTGGCGCGGGCCTGGTCAAGCGCTCGCCTCAGGCGATCGACCGCCAGGGGATACTCGGCGCGGATATAGACGTAGCCGTGGTTGGCGTTGATCGCATAGGCGCCGATGATCATGCCTTCGATCACCGAGTGGGGGTTCCCTTCGATAACCGCGCGGTCCATGAACGCGCCGGGGTCTCCTTCATCGGCGTTGCAGACGATATATTTCACGTCGCCCCGGGCCTTCCTGCCGAGCTCCCATTTGAGGCCGGTGGGGAAACCGGCCCCGCCCCGGCCCCGGAGGCCGGACATCTTCATCTCTTCGATCACCTCATCGGGGGACCATGTCTTCAGCACGTCCCTTGCGTGATCATAGCCGCCGGTGGCCTCATACGCTGCGATGTCCTCGGGGTCGATCCTGCCGCAGTCGGCAAGGACGACCTTCCTCTGTTTCCGGTAGAATGCCTCGTAGGCTTCGTCGACGAGCCATTCCTTCACCGGCGCTCCGCCGACGATATGCTCGGCGATGATGCGCTCGACCATGTCCGGCTTGACATACTGGTAGACGGTTTTCGATCCGTTGCGGTGAACCTCCACGAGGACGTCGCGGGCACACAAACCGAGACAGCCCACCTGGTGGGACGAGCAGTGCTCCCTGATATCAGCTCGGAGGCCGGACGCACCAAGAGCGGCGCGGAAGGCCTCGATGACCTGCTTGCCTCCGGCCGCAATTCCCGCAGGGCCCATGCAGACGCGTATGACGGTATCCAGTTCCACCTATGATTTCCTTAGTGCTTTGATCTCTTTGAGCACGATGTCCGTGGTCGCTTTTCCGTGGACGGCACCATCGACCAGGACGATGGGCGCGAAGCTGCAGAATCCGAGACAGGCCACCTTCTCAAAGGTCACTTCTCCGTCGGAGGTCGTATCTTCCGTACCTTCCAAATGGAGCTCCTTCTCTATGCCGGAGATGAGGCGGTCGGCGCCCCGTACGTGACAGGCGGTGCCACAGCAGGCCGTGATCTTATGTTTGCCAAGGGGTTTCAGGCGGAACTGGGCATAGAAGGTGGCGACGCCGTAGAACCGGCTGGGCGCGATGCCGAGTTCGTCGGAGAAGAACTGGACGGCCTCGCGGGGAATGTATCCGAAGGCGTCCTGCGTTTCCTGAAGCAGGGAAATCACATTTCCGCCGTTCGCGCGGTACTTCGAGAGGATCTGTTCGAGGGTTTCGTTCATAGGGAGAGGTGGCAGATAAGGTATGTTGATTGACCCACTAACTGTTACGCATTGTAACACGCATAGATTGCCGGGTAAAGGAAAAAATCGGATGACGGCTGTCGGTGTTCATATTCTATGCGTCATTTTCCGGCAACTATGGAGGACAGGAAGCACGCCGGGCGCCTCTAGACGGCGCCCGGTCGAAAGAGTCATTCGGGGATACTACTGATGGATATAATCGCGGAGATAGTGGATCTCCGAGGTGAGCTTCTTGACGTGGGTCTGAACGATATCGCGGACCGACAGCATGCCGACGATACGGTTTCCGTCGATGACCGGAAGGTGGCGGATGTTCTTCTCAACCATTGTGGACATGACGTTGTCCAGGTCGTCTGTGGGAACGGCGACGATGAGATCGGCGATCATGTGGTCCCTGACAGAGATGTCATGGAAGCTCTTGCCGCCCGACGCGATGTAGCACCGGACCACATCGCGTTCAGTGAATATGCCCAGCGTCTTGCCCTGTTCGGTGACCATGATGGCGCTGATCTTCCGGGCATGCATGGCCCGGATGGCGTCCTCGACCGAGCTGCTTGCGTCGATGGAAACGATGTCCTTCCCTTTGGTCTCCAGCAGATCTCGTACCTTCATGATGATCACCTCCGCGGCTCGAGAATGGTATGGCGGATCAGCTGTGATGCCTCCGCCTGCACGGCGCCCATTATAACAAAGGTCGCGGGCCGAAGGCAAGCGCGGAAACAAAAAACATTTTGCAAATCGCTCTTTGCTGTGATAAAGTTTACGAAAATTACGGGTTAGCAGTCACAGCGGTTGGCCTTCCGCGTTCCCGATGGCCGGCACGCGGATGGAGGCGGTACGAACATGGAACCTGTCATGTGCCCGTTCTGCGGGGGGACGAACCTTTTTCAGGACGACGATTTCGGACTGGAGCTGGACACCGAATACTGGACCATTCATCACTGGGAATGCATGGACTGCGCCCAGTCGTTCGACAAGATCGATGTACTACCCTCATCGAGCGGCTTCGAGGAAGTGAATGAGAGCACCGTCCACTGACGAGCAGTACCTTTGCTCGCCCGTCAGGTCCTGTGCGGCGGTTTCACCGTCAGCCCGGCCGACACGCGCTGTCATCGATCTCGCCGCGCTTGCCCACAATTACGGAGAAGTGAAGCGGCGTAGCGGAGATCGCAGGGTGCTTGCCGTGGTCAAGGCCCAGGCCTACGGGCATGGAGCGGTTCCGGTCGCGAGGCGGCTCGCGGAGCTCGGCGCACCGATGCTGGGCGTTGCTCTTGTCGAAGAAGGGCGGGAGCTTCGCGATTCGGGGATCACTACCTCCATCCTTGTGATGGGGCCCGTGTTTCCCGAACAGGCCGGGGAGGTCGTACGGCTGGGGCTCACGCCGGTCGTATTCAGCCGTGCGTTCGCCCGTGGACTTTCGGTCTGCGCGGAACGTGAGGGCCGCACGGTCGCGGTGCATGTGAAGATCGATACGGGAATGGGCAGGGTCGGCCTGCCTCCCGCCGAGGCGGCCGGTCTCATCGCCGACCTCGTGAAACTCCCCGGCATCGTTCTCGAAGGTCTCATGACCCATTTCGCCGACGCGGACCTGCAGGACCGGCAGTTCGCCTCGATGCAGATGGACCGGTTCGAATCGCTCATCCATACGCTGGACGAGCGGGGGATCGCGGTGCCGCTCCGCCACGCTGCGAACAGTGCCGCAGTGCTTGCCTTTGACCGGGCGCTCCTGACGATGGTCCGTCCGGGGCTGATGCTCTACGGGTACGATCCGCGGGAGAAGCGGGGGGAACAGGTCTTGCGGCCCGTGCTGTCCTGGGTCACCAAGATCGCCTTTGTCAAGCGTGTTGCGGCAGGCACACCGGTCAGCTACGGGAGGACCTTTGTGACAAGGCGGGAGAGCCTCATCGCCACAATCCCCGTAGGCTACGCCGACGGTTTTGATCGCGCACTCTCGAACCAGGGGGAGGCGCTCGTACGCGGTGCGCGCGTCCCGGTTGCGGGCAGGGTCTGCATGGACATGACGATGCTCGACGTGACCGATGTCCCCAGCGCGGCAGAGGGAGACGAGGTCGTCCTCATCGGGATGCAAGGCAATGAGAGTATCACCGCCGACGATATTGCGAAGAAGATCGGCACGATCCCCTATGAGGTGCTCTGCGGGATCAGCGGCAGGGTCCCGAGAGTGGCGGTATGAACATCGTCGGCTTGCTCGAAACGATCGGCAGCAGGACATCGAAGATCCTCAAGGAAATGGGAGCGGTCATGATCTTCCTGACTCAGACGCTCCGCTGGACCTTCAGTGCACCGTTCTACATCAAGAACCTGCTGAAACAGATGGAGCAGATCGGCGTGAATTCCGTTCCCGTCGTGCTGACCACGGCGATCTCCACGGGTATGGTGCTTGCCCTCCAGAGTTATACGGGATTCAAGCGCTTCGGCGCCGAGTCGCTCATCGGGGCCGTCGTGTCTCTGTCCATGACTCGAGAGCTGGGGCCGGTCCTGACCGGGCTCATGGTGGCCGGCAGGGCGGGCGCGGCCATGGCCGCGGAGCTGGGCACCATGCGGGTGACAGAGCAGATCGATGCGCTCCAGACCCTAGCCACGAACCCCATGAAATACCTGGTCGTGCCGCGGTTCCTTGCAAGCACGATCATGATGTTCTTCCTCTCGGCGCTCGGCATGTATGTCGGCATCGTGGGAGGATACTTCGTGGGCGTGAAGGTGCTCGGGACGAATCCCGTCACCTATATCAACCAAAGCATCAATAACACCGAGGTGCAGGACATCTGGTACGGCCTCATCAAGTCAACGGTCTTCGGGGCCGTGGTGGGACTCATCGGCTGCTACAAGGGATTCAACACCGAGGGCGGTGCCGAGGGTGTGGGCAAGGCGACGACAGGAGCGGTGGTGGTGTCCTGCATGCTGATCCTGATCCTCGACTATTTCCTTTCGGCGCTCTTGTGGTGAACCCATGCCCGAGCCGATGATCGAGATAACGAACGTCCACAAGAGCTTCGGCAGCCTGCAGGTGCTTCGCGGCGTGAACCTCACCGTGAACAAGGGCGAGAGCATGACTGTCATCGGAGGGAGCGGCAGCGGCAAGAGCGTGCTGATCAAACATATCATCGGCCTGCTCTTCCCCGACAGAGGACAGGTGAAGGTCGCCGGACAGATCCTGAACAAGCTGGACGACCGCCAGCTCAACGAGCTCAGGAAGAAGTTCGGCATGCTGTTCCAGGGCGCTGCGCTCTTCGATTCGCTTACCGTCTGGGAGAACGTCGGGTTCGGACTGAAGCAGCATACCAAGCTGCCGGACCGGAAGATCCGTGCGATCGCGTCGGAGAAACTGGCCCTCGTCGGGCTCAAGGACGTGGAGGACAAGATGCCGGTGGACCTCTCTGGCGGCATGAAGAAGCGCGTAGGGCTCGCCCGCGCCATCGCCATGGACGCCGAGATCATCCTCTACGATGAGCCGACGACAGGTCTCGATCCCATCACGGCGGACGCTATCAACGACCTGATCGTGGACCTCCGCAAGAAGCTGGGCGTGACGTCGGTGGCCATCACCCATGACATGCACAGCGCCTATAAGATATCCGACCGGATCGCCATGCTCTATAAAGGAGAGATCCAGGAGATCGGCACGCCGGATGAGATCCGGAGCACGACAAACCCCATTGTGAAACAGTTCATTACGGGAAGCGCTGTGGGGCCGATCACCGCGGAGTGAGCAACCGATTCGGAATTCAGCAGTCGGGTCAGTGAGGGGTCGAGACGGTTCGCTGCCGGTCCTGAATCACTGATCACTAACTACTATCGGCTGGGGTGCACATGGCGAAACTGAGCTCAGAAGCGCGGGTCGGGCTGCTGGTCCTGGTGGGTTCGCTGATCCTCGTGTACATGACCTTCGTCGTCGGCAAGTACGAGTTCGGCGAAAAGAAGGGGTACCGGATCATCGCGGTCTTTGACTCCGTTTCAGGACTGGACGCCAAGGCGGCCGTGCGTATGGCAGGCGTCCAGATCGGGACCGTAGAGGCCGTCGAGCTTGAGGACAGTCGGGCCAAGGTCATCATGCGCATCAAGCCCGGAGTACAGATCCCCCGCGGGTCCGAGGCCGCCGTCAAGACCATGGGATTGCTCGGCGACAAGTACGTAGACATCGTGCCCCCCAGGCTTCTGATGGGAAAGGGCGGACAGGTACGCGAGCAGGCAGGACATTACAGGGAAGGGGAGCGCATCGAGCTGACCGCCTCGCCCAGCGATGCCGACCAGCTTATCAGCAGGCTTTCGGCGGTCGCCGACGACATCAAGCAGGTGACGGCCTCGCTCCGGCAGGTCTTCGGCAGCCAGAAGGGCGAGAAGTCCATGGAGGACATCCTCCAGGACCTCCAGCAGACCACGGCGAACATCAAGGAATTCTCCTATGCGCTCCGCGGCGAGGGGAGTGAACTGGTCTCGCGCCTGAACGAACTGGCCCAGAACGTCAACAACGTCGTGAACGACAACAAGGACAACCTCAAGGTGACCATGGAGAACGTGCGTGAGGCCTCCAAGAGCGCGGAAATGGCTCTCACGTCGCTGGAAGACGTGTCCAAGAAGATCGACCGCGGGGAGGGGACCCTGGGCAAGCTCGTGACAGACGACAGCATGTACAATAGCATCGACAGCGCCGCCAAGGGGCTGAGCGATTATGTCACGAGGGTGGAGCGGCTCAGGACGACCCTCTCATTCCGGACCGAGTATGCGTTCCCCCGGTACAAGAACTACTTCGATCTGGAGCTGAAGCCGAAGCCTGACCAGTACTATCTGCTGGGACTCGTTTCCGATCCCTATG
>JBAIYC010000286.1:0-1690 GCA_037916085.1 Nitrospirota bacterium
TTGACCGCCGCGACACCGGCATGCCGAAACAAAGCTAGGGGAAAAAGCCTCCCCCATGCCTCACTACCACTGTACGATATACTTGATCGCGAGAAACACTATGGCCGAACCGACAATGATCTTGATGAACCTCTGGGGCATGTACCTCTGCGTCTTCGCACCGAGGTACATGCCGATGAACCCACCGACGCCGAAGAGGATGCCAAGAGGCCAGTCCGGCATAGATGATACGCCGTTCGTCGCGGGGATCACACTGAAGAAGAGCGCGCCCGCAGCGGAGGTGATGAACGTGCCCATCAGGGTGGCGCCGGCAATGGTATAAATCGGCAGCCGGAAGAAGGCGACGCAGAACGGAGCAATGATCGCGCCGCCGCCGATGCCGTATGCTCCGCCGATGATGCCGACGATGAAGGCAAGGCTGAACATGCCGATGGTGTTGAAGCTGAACCGCTCGCCCCAGAACTCGTACTCCACCTTCGCAAGCGAGATGCTGATGGTCCTTACGACCGCTTCGGCAGGTATGCCTGCAGCCATCTTTGAGCTCTGCTCCCTCCGGATCTCCGCAGCCCGCGCCCTGAACTTCTCCTCAAGCGACTTTGCAGCAGCTGATTGGGCTTTGTTGGGCAACAGCAGCTCCTTGAACAGCCTGAAGCCGATGTAGAACAGGACACAGCCGACAAAGAGCTTGAAGGTCCTGGGATCGGGAAGATAGAGGACGCGGAGATAGTAGCCGATGAATACGCCGGGGAGGGTTCCCGCGATGACGACCCACGTCAGCGGCCATGCCATGCGGCCCTCTTTGATGTAGCGGTAGACGCCGCTCGGGATCGCCACGATGTTGAAAACGTGGTTCGTGCCGCTCACGGAGGGAGCAGTGTAGTTGAGCACGCTCATCTGGAACGGCAGCAGGAGAAATGCGCCGGATATGCCGCCCATGGAGGTAAAGAACGAGATGACGATGGATAGGAGCGGAGGAACCAGGATGTTCGTTGTGACACCCGACAGGGGAAAGGTCAACTGCAGGAAGTCCACGGATTCGCCTCCGTCACGGGTTTTCTTCGTCAATTACGCCGGGGATATTCCTTTTTCGGCAGACGCAGGATCATTCCCTCGCCGAGGGTTATGTCGTCGATGTGCCCTGCTGCCTTGCTGGAACGCGATACAAGATGTAGGTGAATGGCGTTCTCCATGCCCGAGCCCTCCTTGATCGCGGGTGCGAACTGCGTCAGGAATATCCCGGCATGGTGCTCTGAGTAGAACCCGACGATATCAACGGGCTCGCCTTTCGTGATGTAATGCTCCTTGCATTTCAGGAACAGTTCCTTCGTGATCGGCCTGCCTTCTGTCCGGTCGACGTTGATGTGCCATTTGATCTCGACCGGCGTTCCCGCAAGCAGGAACGGGAACGGCCTGGTCACGTCGATTCCTGCCGTCTGTGCCTTCTCTTTCACGAACTTCTGTAGGTCCACATACCCTTTCACCGCCGCCGGCAGCTGTACGTCGACCCAGTCCTTCTGCTCCGACCAGACAAGGAAGAATGCACCATGTTTGAAGGTCCTGTCCAGCGTGTAGTCGTTGCCCCGCACCTGGGTAATGTACGGCTTTGAGTCGAAGATGGTGATCTCGCCGTCCAGGCCGTCGATCGGGCCCATCGCGTAGAGCCCTTTCCGGTCCGCCAGCTCCTCAAGAG
>JBAIYC010000287.1:0-4446 GCA_037916085.1 Nitrospirota bacterium
CCGTCGAGCTTGAGCTGGCCGGCCGCGATGCCCGGGACGTTCACGACCATGACCACGCCGCCAACGACCGCCGGGAATTGCAGGAGCTTGTTCTTGGCGAGTTCCTCCGGGGTGAGCGGCTTGTCCGAGGCGCCGAAATCGACGGTCCGCTCGGTGATCTGCTTGATCCCGCCGCCCGAGCCGATGGACTGGTAGTTGAGCTGCACGCCGGCTACCTTGCTGTACTCGAACGCCCAGGCCGAGTAGACCGGGTAGGGGAACGTCGCGCCCGCGCCGTTCAACGTATCAGCCGCCTGTGCCGCTCCGGCGCCAAAGACTGCCAGCGCCAGAAGCATTATCCAAACCGTCATCCTTTTCATGTAGAGAGCCTCCTTAGATAAGTTCTTTTCGTCATGAGCTTATACTTGACCAATGTTACAATTATATTACAAATCCGTGACACTCATGTGAACGTGCCTGTCCCTATCCTCCTTTTCTTTCGTGATCGCTGATTAACTCTGCGTTCTTTGTCTGGGAGTAGTCGCTCCGGTCACTCGACCGCGTAGAGACGCCTGCGGAAGTCCGGAGCGTCAAGGATGTGGCTGCCGAGAAAATATGCTATTTTTCTGCGAAGCTCCGCGCCGTCGCCCTTGCGGATGTACCCGCGGAGACGATGCTTCGCAACGGCGCCGCTCAGGACCTTCTCGTCGGCCGATGAATAGAGGACGACGGGCACTGCGCGGGTCCGGTCATCGGCACGCAGGTGCGCCGCCAGGTCGATGCCGGGGAAGGTCGGCATGTTGGCGTCCAGCAGGACAAGGTCGGGCTGGGAGACCCCGATCAACCCAATGACGCCGAAAGGGCTCCGGTGGGTCAGCACCTCATATCCGTCGGAGCTCAAGAGCTCCCTCGCGATATAGAGCTGCTCGGGATTATCGTCAATGACAAGGATCTTTTTCCGTTCCTTCATGATGTCCTCCTTCATTTTTTACCTCGCGGCCATGGCCTGCGCTGGTTCCCGCCGGGCATCGAGGATCCTTCTGATCCTGGTGATCAGCGCGTCGACGGAAAAGGGCTTGGCGAGGAAATCATCGGCGCCGGCGCGCAGGCTGAGCACGCGCGACTCCTCGTTGGCCACGGCGGTGACCATGATGACCGGCGTGGTCGCTGCCTGCTCGCTCCCGCGCAGGATCCGGCAGACCTCCCAGCCGTCCATCCCGGGCAGCATCAGGTCGAGCAGCACCAGGTCGGGATCGCCATACCGCACGGCACTGAGCGCCTGCTCGCCGTCCTCGGCAACGATCGTCCGGTAGCCGGCCTTCTGCAGGTTGTAGCGCATTACCTGCGCCACGTCCTCTTCGTCCTCTACGATCAGGATCAGTTCGTTCATCGGACCTTCGGCGATCAATTGCGGAACAGCGTGATCGCCACTCCTTTGTTGTGCCGTATGCACCGCTTCACCGCGTCCACGTCCTTGTCGCAGTTGAGCAGCGTCTTCCATGAGTAGAGATGGTGAGCCTTGTGAAAGTCGCTGTTGGCGATGTAAGGATACCGCTTCAGACTCACCACGTTGAACACGTCGTCCCGGTTGGCCACTTCCCACGCGTCGATATACTTGGCATACTTTTCCCGGTGGTTCCAGAGGTAGAGCGTGTCCTTCTCCGTCATGTTCGGCGTGGTATGGGGGTGGCAGGCCACGGTCAGCGCGTCCTGTTTCCGTGCTTCCTGGAAGAGATCCTCGTAGTCGAGGCAGGCGGGAACGAACTCTTTGATGTCCAGGAGCAGGATATGGGCGGAGCGGGCGGAGGAGAAGTAGTTCTTGCTGATCTCGACGCCTGGGATTACGAGCATCCCGTACTTGTCCCAGGCGCGCGCCGCCTCGCTCCGGACCTGCGCGACGTAGTCGTCGAAGTTCGCTCCGGTGACGGAGAGGTCGAGCGCGCGGGTCACCTTCCCGATCGAGTTGTCTCCGTTCACCACGTGGTCCGTGATGGCGATCACGTCGAATCCCGCCTGGCCGAAGATATCCACGGTCCGGTCCAGCGGGAGCGAGCCGTCGGACCAGGTCGTATGGATATGGAAATCGCAGAGGAGCATTATGGGAATGGTACGGGACTGCCGTTACGTCCGGATGACAGGCAGATGAAGGTTGTGTTACAGCGGGCGGCGGGAAAAAGGGGGGAGAACGGTGTTCCGTTCCTCCCCCGGGATCGCAGAGACAGACGTCGGCCGACGGGCGTTCCGCATCATCATCCGGTACATTCTCCGCCGGCTCGTCGGGGCGGGGTTCCGTGGCCCGGGCCCGGACAGCCGGAGGGTCCTGCGCCGGTGCGACCGCCAGCGGGCGCGCGGGCATCCGTACGAGGAGCGAGCGTCTGGCGCGAGCTCGCTTACCGGGGAGCGACCAGGCGTCTGCCTCTGCTTGGCGACGCCGAATGAAGGGGCGGAAGGTCATGCGCTCGTCCCTTGCGGCATCAGCAAGATAGTACGAGGGAAATATTACGCGCCTGTTACCGATGGATGAAGGATCTGTTACCGGGACTGGCGGCCGCGCGGAAGGGGGCCGCGCAGTTGGGCGAAGGCGGCGCTCGGCAGCGGCGTATCGAATGACTCTCCCGAGGCACGGAATGCGGACGGCAACGCGGTCCAGGGAATGCGTGGGTCGTAGTGATGGACGCGGTGATAATTGAAGTTCAAATAGAGGGCTTCCAGGGGCCTCGGCATGCGGATTTCAATCCATACCTCGCGTCATCGGGGGATGTCCCGTAATGCGGTAGGTTGTTGGCAAAGGAGATGAAGAACGCCCGGACGAGGAGGATGATGGTCTGCGGCATGGGCATGAGGACCGTCTGGCCGTGATGAAATAGAGCAAGGGACCCGCAAAGATACCGCGGGTCCCTTGCTCCATTCTTCGCTGCTATGGTTAAGCGGCCTCTACCGGGAGAACCGGGCAACGGCAAAATCGCCGTTGTAATTGACGACCGCCCAAGCGGTCTTCGTTCCGGGGTCGACTCCGTAGGTGCCCAGCTCGTATCCGGGGTGCCAGGGACCCATGACGAACTTCTTGGTGCCGCCGATGTTCCTATCAACGGCGTTGACCCAGCTGCCCTCTGCATCCCTCGTGGCCAGGCCGAAGAGGCCTTGCCCGAGATGCTCGGGCCGAGATTTCGCGGGATCATAGTTCATTGAGAGCGCAAAGACATCCGTGTCTGCTCTCCCCAGGTCGGCCATCCCCCACAGCGTGAGGACGTCGCTGGCAGGGTCGCTGTCTGCCTTCGGTGTCCCGACGGTCTTCGGCGCCCAGCCGGTGTCCACCGCCTTCGTAAAGGCGCGGCCTGCGTAGTCGGCCGCCGTGCTGCCGTTGCTGCCGTCGAGTATCCTGGCTGTCGTGCCGCCGAAGCTGTCCTGCACAGTGGTGTATGACTGTCCCTGTGCGACCAGGAATTCCCTGCCGTTCAGGCTGTACCCGAAGGTCTCGTGCTTCACGAAGGTGTAGGGGATCACGTCGTAGGTCTCGTCGCAGTCGCCGTTGCAGCCGTTCGGCGATGCATAGTAGTCCACGGTGACCCGCGGACCATCCACGGTCACGATGTAGTAGCCGACAATGAAGAGCTCCTGGGAGACCTCCATTTCGCGAGCGGGCTTGTCGTACTTGCTGTCGTTGGACGGGACCTGCGGAATGTAGAACTTGTAGCTGTCCGAGGCTCCGATGATGTCCTGCACCGTAGACGTGCTGCTCGGGCTTGTGACGATGGCGCGGTTATGCATATGATCATGGCCGCCCGTGTAGTAGCGGACGCCGTACGTGAAAAGATCTGCGAGGAAGGCGTTCTGGAGGTCCGGGTTCACGGACGGATCGTTGCCGAAGAGCGTATCGGCGTGGTTCTCGGAGATGAGATGCTTGTGGCCGAAGACGAAGCCGTGGGTGCCGGCCGGCCGGTTCCGGAGCTGCATCCCCACCCAGTTCACCTGCGCGGCGTCGATGACGGAATGGGAGGCCCCGTCGGCCGGCGTGAACTGGTCCATGAGAACGAACCGGGCGTTGTCGAAATCGAAGGAGTAGAACAGCCCGCTGTAGCCGTTATTGGCCGCCGGGTAGCTTACGAAATTCGACCCTACGGTGAAGGTCCCGTTGGTGTTGAGGGGCGGAGAGCCGTAGTAGCTCGTGGTGACGAGAGAAGCAAGCGGGGTCTGGTTGTTCAAGCCGGTCCGGGTCTGGGGGAATATCTTCTGGAACTCGATTGCTGCGGTTTTCGACGACTCATGGTTGCCGCGAAGCGGATAGAAGCCGATGCCGGCGTTGTAAAGGGCCTGCGCGAACGTGGCCCGCGTGTCCAGGGCCAGGACGCTGCCGTTGTCCGTGACGTCGCCGACGGCTATGACGAACTTGACCCCCTGATCGATGAACTGCTGGTTGACGTGGTTGATGACGTCGACCGCCACGGAATTGGGATTCTTGTTGTCCGG
>JBAIYC010000288.1:0-2699 GCA_037916085.1 Nitrospirota bacterium
TCGGGCGACAAGGACTACCTCTCCGTCTATCAGGACATCCTGCCCGGCGTGGCGGAGCGTTTCGGACCGGACATCATCCTGGTCTCTGCGGGCTATGACATACATGTCCGGGACCCTCATGCGAACATCCGCGTCACCGGCGAGGGCATCCTCGGCATCGTCCGGAGCATCCTGACCTGCTCGGAGGCACCGACCGTCTTCGTCCTCGAAGGGGGCTACGAGCTTGCTTCCCTCTCCGATTCGGTAAGGATCACGATCGAGGAGATGCTGAGATGCTGAAGGCCCGTTCCGGACATTCCGGACTCTGTTTTGTCCTCGGATCCCGGGGGCGTGCCGTATTTCCTGCAGATCCTGTGTTTACGTGGTGCTTGGGAAGATCGAAGTGAAGAAAGGAGCAGTTATGAGATACGTTTTCTTGATCACCGTACTGGTGACGATGATGCTCGCGTCGAGCGGCTGTATCTATACTCACGTCACCTCGCCGCTCAGCACGGAACTGAACAAGACCGCCCTGGGACATAAGCAGGGAGAGTCATCCATGTATTCGGTCCTGTGGCTCTTTGCATGGGGAGACGCCGGAGCAGCAAGCGCTGCCAAGAACGGGGGGATCACGGTCCTCACCCACATGGACAGGAAAACGGAGTTCGTCCTGTTCGGCATATACAGCCACGTTACAACGATCGTGTACGGCGACTGAGGAGAAGAACATGCGTACAAGGCTTATCGTTCTGCTGCCGGTGCTGACAGCGTTCCTGTTCGGCTGTTCACTGCTCCGGGCTCCCGGAACACCGGAAAACTCGCCTGTCTTCACTCTCCGGGGAGGTCTTTACTCACACACCGTGCAACCGCTCACCGTGAACCGTGAACCTACTGACGTCGAGAATAGCGCGAAACTGGGAAAGGGCCGGATCACCCAGATCGAGTATCCTCTCACAGCCGGTTTGAGCGTCCGTGTGGGCAAGAACGGGCTGGGCCAGGTGGCCAAGGAGCACGGGATGACGACCATCTATTATGCGGACCTGGAGCAGTGGAGCGCTCTGTTCGGGCTGTGGTCCATGGAGGTTGTCCACATCTACGGGCAGTAGTGATCCTTGATCTGATATGAGCTTGGTTGCTCTATCGTGAGGAAGTACGTTTCAGCCCGGATCCCTTCATCCGAAGCCGTAACCAACAGATGAACGGTGTCACACACGCCTACGAGCAAAACCGTGCGGCGATATGGCTCATAGCCGCCTTCACAGCAGTACGCCTCATCGTCGCGCCGACCTTCGGGCTTGGCACCGATGAGGCACATTATGTTCTCTACGCGAAGTTCCTGGACCTGAGCTACTTCGATCATCCGCCTCTTGTAGGCTGGACCCACGCGATTTTCTACTATACTTTCGGCACCAACGAGTTCCTGGCGCGGCTTCCCGCGATCCTTCTTTTTTCGGTCACGTCGCTTCTTTGCTACAGGTTCATGCTGCTCGCGGGAGGGAAGGGGTCGGCGCTCCTCGCAATTGCTGCCCTGAACAGCTCGTTTCTTCTCAGCGGGCTCGGCCTCATGCTGCTTCCGGAATCGCTGCTCCTGCCTATCGTTTTTGCTTTCCTCTCTGCGGTCAGGAGGCTCGAACGCTCTCCGGACACGGTGAGCTTCATCCTCCTGGGGCTGGTCCTGGGTATCGCCGGCCTTGCAAAATATACGGCCGTTCTGCTTGTTCCCGCCGGCATTATCTACGCGGTGATAAAGAAACGATATGATATCCTTTTCGATCCTAGGGTTCTTCTGTCGGCAGCGGTCACGCTCATCATCATCACCCCCGTGATCTACTGGAACGTCAAGAACGATTTCGTGAGCTTCCGTTACCAGATGGGCCATGTGGCGGGAAGCCGATTCCCCGGCCTCGCGACAGTCTTCGCTTCGCTCGCCGCAGAGTTCGGCGCCTACAGCCCTCCTTTGTTCTGTCTCGCCTTTTACGGGCTCTACAGGTCACTGCGGAGCCACAACGATGCCTTGTTGTTGCCCGCGCTGATCGGGGGGACGGTTCTCGTCTTCTTTACCTATTCCTCCCTGTTTAGATTCACGCTGCCCCACTGGCCCGCAGTCCACTACGCGATCTTCATTCCCCTCGGTGTTGCCATGATGAACAATGGCCCCGTGCGCGCGAAACGTGCCATCCTTGTCTTTTCTCTCGGATTCAGCATCGTCGTCGCACTGATCCTCCAGGCGGAAGTCACGGTCAAGGCATTTCGCTTTCCCGACTACAAGTCCCCGTTTAACAGTGTCTACGGGCTCAAGGATGTGGTCAGACGCGCAAACGAAATCCTGGCGGCAGACCCGTCTTCCGACAAGGCACTTGCGGTCACGAACTGGACCGACGTCAGCCGGACCCTGTACTACAACCTCCCGTACGGCAGCACGGTCTTTCTCATCGATACGCACGATGAACGGTTCTCCCGGTGGATCACCGCTTCCCCCCTCGGTTCGGATATCCTCTTCATCAACAATCATTTCCACCAGCGCGATGTTGGCCGCGAGATGAAGTGCCGCGAAGTACAAAACGCAGGACGGATGGATATCCTTCTGCATGGAGGCAAGGTCGACACCGTTGACTTCGTATGGTGCCGGTCTTTTGGAGGAATGAAAACCGATGGGGAATGAGCCTCGTGGGTGCTGAGCGGTCCGCAGAGAACGTGAATTTAGTGTAGAATACGGGATG
>JBAIYC010000289.1:0-3214 GCA_037916085.1 Nitrospirota bacterium
CGGACGACGATCGAGCTGATGTAGCTGAAGAGGGCGCCGAGCGACCGCGCCCGTTCGAAATAATCGATAGCGTCCCTGGCCTCGGTGAACCGGAACGTGCTATCGGGCGTGCCGGCTTCCAGCCAGAAGCGGGTCCGCAGCGGGGAGAGCACGCTGTCGCATTCGATGCGGTTAAAGAGATAGACATCGTCCTTCGAGCCGACCTCGCCGAGCATCCGGGCGACAGCTCCCGGCACGGGAACGTCATCGCTGGACAAGAGCCAGCAGTAGTCGCCCCGCGCAAGGTCCACGGCCAGGGCGAGATCATTATCGATCCCTCCCTTCTGCGGCAGCCGGTGGTAGACGATCTGCGGATAGCGCAGCTGGAAGGAGCGCACGACGGAAGGCGTTTCGTCGGTCGAACCGCCGTCGACGACGAGGACCTCCACGTCGCCGCGGCCTTCGACCTGGGACGCGACGGCCGCCAGGGTCTCGCCGATGTACTGGCCGAAGTTGTACGTCGGTATGCAGATGGAGAGCGTGATCGGATTCATCGCATCATTGCCCTGAAGGTTCTACTTTCCCTCGTACTATCGTGAGATCATCACGATCGACTATGTCTGCGGTATTCGATTGCATGATCATTTGCCCGCAATGGCCTTGTAGACTGCAACGGTGTCTTCGGCGCATTTCTTCCAGCTGAACTGCTTTGCCCGCTCCAGGCCTTTCTTCCGCATGTCCTGCTGCATCGATTCGTTGTCCGCCACCGTGCACATGGCCTGGGACCAGTTGTCGATGCTCAGGGGATCCAGGAGCAGCCCCGCATCACCGACGACTTCCGGGATGGAGGTCCTGTTCGATGCGATGACCGGCACGCCGCACTGCATCGCCTCCAGCGGCGGCAGACCAAACCCTTCGAAGAGAGACGGGAAGAGGAACAGTCGGGCGCCGCTGTAGATCGCGGGAAGGTCGGCGTCGGCGACATGTCCCGTGAAGACGATCTTGTCGCGGTAGGCCGAGAACCGTTCGGTCGTTTTGAAGATCTCGTCATATTTCCACCCGTAGGAGCCTACCATGACCAGATAGACGTCGTTCTTTCTGCTGGATGACAGAAATTGAACGAACGAGCGGATCAGGCGGGCGAGGTTCTTGCGCGGCTGTAGCTCTGCTAATGTCAGGAAATAGTTGCCCTCCGGGATCCGATAGCGCTTCCGGCACTGCTGAAGGGTTGCGTCGTCCGTTATGGGGCGGAACGTGTTGTCGGCGGCAAGCGGCGTGACAAAGACGCGGTCAGGCGTCATCCCTGTATAATCGCAGAAATCCCGTTTGGTATGCTCGGAGATGCAAATGATAAAGTCCCGTTGATGCACCACCTCGTTCAGGATCTTCTTGAAGAAGCGGTTGAAGAGCCAGCCTGTGTTTTCCGGAGCAAGTACCGGGATAAGGTCGTAGACGGTCATGACGCGGGGAATGTCTCCGATCACGTCCCGCGGCGGAAGCCTCAGGAAGGGAGAGTGAAAAATATCGATTTCGTTATTCCGTGAGTCGATCCTATGGTAGAGGGCAAGTCTCTGAAGCTTTTCTATAGTCTTGAGCCCTGCCCAGAAGAGGAAATGCGGGAATGTCCTCGGGGGGTACGAAAGCACGATCCTTTCGAGATGAGGCTCATATCTCTTTCTGAACCACGCCGTGCTGCCTACCCTGCTCCGCAGCGTATCAGCGTACCGTACACGACGCAGGTCCGGCTGCTGCGCAAGGTATCCTTCCGACAGGATCTGCAGGAGCGCGGGGTTGTCATGGCATACGCTGACCGCCGTCATGTCGACGTCGCACCTGGCGCTGAGAGCAAGCAGGACCTCTTCAATGACCCGGTACAGGCCGGTCTTGCGGTTGCTCTTCAGATAGTTGAAGGCCACGAACGATATGTCGTAGGCTATCCGCATCGTGCGTCCATCAGGGTGAGGTCTGCAGCGCCGTCAGATAAGCGGCTATCGTTTCCTCTGCGCATGCATCCCAACTGAACGTCTTCGCGCGCTCTAGTGAACGCCGCGCAATCTCCGCCCGCAAGGAGGGCTTGCGGTAGAGGTCGAAGATGCCCTGGCAAAGGGCGTCGCTGTCCCGGGGGTCTACCATGATGCCCGCGTCACCCACCACTTCCGGCAGCGATGACGTATTTGACGTGATCACCGGGACCCCGCACTGCATGGCTTCAAGCGGCGGAAGGCCGAAACCTTCGTAGAAGGACGGATAAATGAACATGAGAGCGCCGCTGTAGACCGCTGCAAGATGTTCATCCGGCACGTATCCGGTGACCACGATGCGGCGCCGCATCTCTGCGTCGCGGGACAGTTCTGCGAAGATCCTGTCGTAGTCCCAACCCGTAGCTCCTACGAGCACAAGGTTCAGATCGCTGATATGCTGTTCCTTTACCGTCCTGATGAAGCAGCGGACGACGTGGTCGATGTTCTTGCGCGGTTCGAACGTACAAAGGCTTAGTGCGTAGGCGCCCTCGGGGAT
This sequence comes from Nitrospirota bacterium, assembly GCA_037916085.1. Classification (GTDB taxonomy): domain Bacteria; phylum Nitrospirota; class UBA9217; order UBA9217; family UBA9217; genus JAKAHZ01. The sequence goes on from JBAIYC010000289.1 coordinate 2,497, forward strand.
GTTGTAGGTGCGCCGGATATGCGCATCTCCCGCGCTGTCGGCTGATCGATAAAACATGCCGGATGCCGCCAGCCTGGTCACAAAGACGCGTGAAGGGTCGAAATGGAGGTGGTTGCAGAAGTCGTTCTTCGTCGACTGAGAGATTGCCAGGACCCAGTCGTCGCGGCGGATGCTTTTGAGGATGCGGCCCATGATCCGCGGGGTGGCGGCGGGAAAGTACTGGGGAAGGAGAATGGGCATGATGTCGTAGATCGTGATGAACCGACGAAGTCTCCGGCCGCCGCGCACGAAGCCGGGAAGAGCGGAAAAGGTCGAATGAAAGATGTCGGCGTGATCCATGACCCTGTGATCCAGCGAGCGGCAGAGCGGGGTAAGTCTGTTCAGGAGGAATGACTCGATCCGTCGCCCGATCTTTGCGAGGCGTGTCGCTGTCTCGGCGGGATAGATCCGCTCGGCCGAGCGAAGCACCAGGTTCATGAGCGCGTTATCGGTAAAGCACAGCGCGCTGTCACGCAGATGGGGATGTGCCGCGCGGTAGCGAACGGCGCCGACGAGGAATACAGGGTTGTCAACGGCGCTCAGGCTTACACGGCACGCGTCATGCGCGACAAGCTTCTCAAGGAGGTTTTCAATGACCCTCGAAATGCCCGCGCGGTATTTCGGCGAATGATGGGCAGCACCGAGGATGGATATGTCGTAGACAACGTTCATGTCAGGA
>JBAIYC010000290.1:0-2159 GCA_037916085.1 Nitrospirota bacterium
CAGGACATCGACCTTGAGCTCATGATGGCGCCGCCGCTCACGGGCAAGCATCTCCTCGGTACGGACTTCATGGGCCGGGACATGCTCTCGCGGCTCCTGGTCGGCATCCAGGCCTATTTCCTGCCTGGCCTCCTTGCGATCCTCATCGCGCTCTTTTTCGGCACCATCTTAGGCGTTCTCGCCGGCTACCGCGGCGGGAAATGGGACACCGGCATCACCTACTTCACGAACCTGGTCGATTCCTTTCCAAGGCTGGTCTTGATGCTTCTCGTCATCGCGGCCTTCAAGCCCGACATCTGGTACATCATGCTGGTGGTCGGCATCACGAACGTGCCGGTCGTTGCATCGCTCGTGAAAGGCAAGATCCTCTTCCTCAAGCAGAAGAACTTCATCGAGGCGGACATCGCCCTCGGGGTCCCCACAGGAAAGATCATCCTCCACCACATCCTATGGCACAACTGCCGCTCGATCCTCATCATCCAGGCTACCCTCGGCATGGCGGAAGCGATCCTCATGGAAACGTCGCTCTCCTATCTCGGCTTCGGTGTGCAAGAACCGACTCCGTCCTGGGGCAACATGGTCCTGGCCGGTTCGAACTATTTCATGAAGGGCCAGTTCTGGCCGTCAACAGCGCCAGCGCTCGCCATCCTGTTGACGATCCTGGGGTTCCATCTCCTCGGCGACGGACTGAACAATATACTGGAAGGGAAGAGGAGCAAGTGATGGCCGCGCCGCTCCTCATGGTCGAGAACCTCAGGACCTACTTCTTCTCGAAGGGCAGGCAGGCCTTCATCCGCTCGGTGGACGGCGTGAGCTTCGAGATCGGAAGGGGCGAGACGCTGGGGTTGGTGGGCGAGAGCGGCAGCGGCAAGAGCATCACTGCCCTGTCGGTGATGGGGCTGGTTTCGGCGGGGCCGGGCGTCGTCACCGGAAAGATCGGGTACAAGTCCGACCGGGTGCAGAAGAACTTCTTGCAGGACCTGGACGATTACGTGAAGCTCACGAGATCGGACGGCAGGATCATGGGAGTTGAGAAGGACGTTCAGGGCTGGCAGGAGCTTGCCGAGCGCAGGATGTCGCGCATCCGGGGACGGGAAATCTCGATGATCTTCCAGAACCCCAAGCAGTCCCTGAACCCTTTCGAGACCGTGGGCAGCCAGATCACCGAGGCCATCCGGCTCCATACGTCTCATACGGGCGAAGGTGAAGCGAAGGAGAAAGCGATCGAGTGGCTTGACCGCGTGAAGATCGACTCCCCCAAGCTCCGGTTCGACAATCATCCCTACGGGCTTTCGGGCGGAATGTGCCAGCGGGCCATGATCGCTATGGCCCTTTCCTGCGAGCCGCAGCTCCTGATCGCCGATGAGCCGACAACCGGGCTCGATGCCACGATCCAGTCAAAGATCGTGGACCTCCTGGCCGAGCTCAAGGCCGAGCTCGGAATCACGACCATGCTGATCAGCCATGACATCAGCATCATATCGCGGCTCTCCGACAGGGTCGCGGTGATGTACGGAGGAACGGTCGTCGAGGCCGGGCCTGCGAAGGAGATCCTCGCGAAGGGCGAGAGCCTTAAGCATCCCTACACTGCGGCCCTGCTTGCGTCCATCCCGAGCGCCGAGAACATCAGGGAGAAGGGACAGCTCCAGGCGATCGAGGGCGATGTGCTGGATACCATCAATATCCCCATGGGGTGCAGGTTCTACGGTCGGTGCAACCGGGTAACGGAGAAGATACGAGAGAAGTGCGAACGGCAGGAGCCGGACCTGCGCGAGATCGCGCCTAGGCACCGGGCAAGGTGTTGGCTATATTTCGACTAAGGCAACGGCAGTTCACCACGGAGAAGACAAAGGCAACGTGGACGCGGATAAGATCGGATGAACACGGATACGGCCAGAACCAGAAGATGGTCTCAGTTCTTATTCCTTAATAAAACATTAGTGTTTTTGGACTATCCGCGTCAATCAGATTTGATCCGCGTCCAATTATCGGTTTTCTCTGTATCTCTGTGGTAAATAGGGTTTCCCATGTCCAAGACCATTCTTGAAGTCCAGGACCTGAAGAAGCATTTCACCCACCGCAAGGGACTCTTCTCCCGTTTCCACGAGGAGCAGCGGTCCATACCGGCCGTTGATGGCGTGAGTTTCTCTCTCAGGGAG
>JBAIYC010000291.1:0-5300 GCA_037916085.1 Nitrospirota bacterium
TCAGGATGCAAAAGGCGCGGTGGTCTTCGCGATCGTGACGGTCACGATCCTGACAATCAACTATTATCTGGTCTGAACGGGCGAGGTGCACCATGAGAAGGACGATCGGAGGTTTCCTCCTCTTCGCCGTCATAATCCTGATCCTGGTCGGGATGCTCCAGTTCGCAAACTGGATCCCCTCTGCGATCCAGACGGGGGCGCTGCAGCGGTATGGCAGCATCGAGGAGGTGCGATCGCAGCTCCCCATGGCCACGATCTACGTTCCGGTCTACTTTCCCCGCAGCGTCCGATGGCCGCCCTCTCTCATTGCCGCCCAGAACCGCCCCTACCTTGCCGTCGTCACGGAGTTCAAGAGAAGTGGCGGAGAGGACACATTCCTCGTCATCACACAGACCGCCCGCCACGAGCCTCCGCTCCGGGAACGGATCGTCCTCTCATCGGTGCGGGAGCGGGTGCCCTACCCCTTCAAGGGCAGGACGGCGCTTCTCGAGGTCGGCCTGTGCGCGACGGGAGACCGGTGCAGCCGCATTTCCTGGGACGAGGGCGACTTTACGCTTGCCCTCGCGATCAAGGATTCCCCGGTGGAGCTCGTGCGGATTGCAGAGAGCATGATCGTGGGCCAGGCACAGGGAGACGTGCAACATTCTGCAGTCCCCGCCGGTGGTCCGGAGGGGTCCTAGGAACAATTTCCCTGCGAACCGGAAAGAAATTTTCCTACCGCGGCAGATGGATGTTTGCTATAGTATCCGCAAGGGTCAGCGCCCCGGCGCCGGGATATTGACGGCGGCCGCGCCTGAGTGCTCTCGATCGTTTACGAAAAGGAAGGAGCACCGGCGTTCCGCACTTCGGCGCGTGACGATGACCTACTCAGGAGGGCTACCATGACAACGGGAAGGCGCCTGTTCCTCTGGTCTGTGCTGGTCACGGTGATGTTCCTGTTCTCGCAGGCTGTCGGACGCGCCGAAGAACAGGGTGTTTCAGAAGAAGCCACGGCCTGCCTCGGCTGCCACGGCCAGCGGGGAGTAAAGTTCTCCTTTCAGAATGGCGAGACCCTCGATGCATTCGTCGATCCGGTCCTCTTCAAGGAGTCGCTCCACCGCGACCTATCCTGTTCCTCGTGCCATACTGACTTCTCTCAGCAAAACCATCCTCAGCGGACCTTCAAGAGCCGCGAACAGTATGCCGGAAAGTCGTCCGCCGTCTGCCGCCAGTGTCACTCCGCGGACCAGCTGAAACGTTCCTCCGTCCATGTTTCGCTTTTTGCCGTCCGGAACGGATCGCCGGTCTGCTCGAGCTGCCACAACCCGCATACGGTGACATCAATCCCGCGGGGCAAAGGATCCCTGACGGAGAACGAGCTCTGCCTCGGATGCCACCGCCACGCCATGGGCATCGTCCTCCGGAACGGCCAGAAGGTCTCCCTCAAGGTCAACGCTACGGCGCTGGAAGGGTCGGTGCACGCCAAGCTTGCCTGTTTCGACTGCCACTTCGGCTTCTCGAGCAGTCAGCATCCCAAGCGCAATTTCAGTTCGCCGCGCGACTTCTCAATTGCCCAGTCGGAAGCGTGCCGCCGATGCCATTTCGACAAGTACACCAAGACGCTGGAGAGCATCCACTACGCCCTGCTGAGCCACGGTGACCTCCGGGCGCCGGTCTGCACCGACTGCCATGGTGCGCACACGGTGTTCCAGGCCCGGCAGGACAAGGTGAAGAGCTCCCGGCGCTGCGGGAATTGCCATCAGGACGTCTTCGGCACCTACACGAAAAGCGTGCACGGCACGGCGCTCCTCCAGGAGAACAACTTCGACGTACCGATCTGCGCAGACTGCCATACGGCCCACACCGTCCAGTCGCCCCATTCGCAGGACTACCGGGACAAGGTCCCCGAGATGTGCGGCAAATGCCATGGCGACACTGCACTCATGAAGAAATACGGGCTCTACGCGGGCGTGGTCAACTCCTACCTCCAGGACTTCCACGGTGTCACCCTGTCGTTCTACCGGAGCCAGAAGGACGCAACCGCTGCGGACAGCTCGCGCAAGGCGATCGCCACCTGCGTCGATTGCCACGGGGTCCATGACATCACGAAGACCAGCGGCCCCTCAACGAACCTCGTCAAGGCCCGCCTCGTCAAGCGATGCCAGAAATGTCATCTGAACGCGACGGAAAACTTTCCGAATGCATGGCTGTCCCATTACGAGCCGAGCCTCAGGAACGCTCCTCTGGTGTTCCTCATCAACCTGACGTACAAGATCTTCATCCCCTTTATGCTGTTCGGACTGATCCTCCAGATCATGCTCCACATCTGGAGATACGCCGTCAACCGGTAGAGCGCGACCCAAGGAGGGACCCTCATGGCTACGAAAGAGCACGGCTTCATCAAGCGCTTCGGCATCGGCCGGATCGTCGAGCACCAGGCGAACGCCCTTGTGTTCATCATCCTGGTGGTCACCGGACTCTCCCAGCGATTCCACGACTACCAGGTATCGCACTGGATCATCACGACCCTGGGCGGTGTGGACACCGTGCGCGTCGTCCACCGCATGAGTGGGCTCACCTTCACGATCCTCATTCTGGTCCATATCGTCACGGGAATCTTCGGCGTCGTCAAGAAGCACTGGCCCGCGTCGATGATGATCAACCTCAACGATTTCCGGAACGCCATCGAGAACCTGAAGTACTATTTCGGCATCCTGCCCCACCCCGCGCTCTGCGACCGATATGATTACAAGCAGAAGTTCGAATACTGGGGCGTCATTGCCGGCGGGTTCCTGATGATTTCCACGGGGCTTATCCTCTGGTTTCCCGTAAATTTCGCCAGGTTTCTGCCCGGCGAGTTCATCCCGGCCGCGAAGGCAGCGCACTCCAACGAGGCGCTGCTCGCCTTCCTTGTCATCGTGACCTGGCATATCTACAATTCGATCTTCAGCCCCGAGGTTTTTCCTCTGGATACGGCCATCTTCACCGGCCTCATCTCCCGCGAACGCATGGTCCACGAACACCCCCTGGAACTGGCGCGGATCGAGAACGTCCCCGTCGAAGAGATCGTCGCTCACCACCACACGGAGCCGTCTTCCGGCAAAGGGAAATGACCCCGTCGGCCGCATCGTCGGCGGACGTCCCGGGACCCTCGACGAGCAGCCCCTGCTGTGCTAATATGATGTCGAAGGTTTGACCTTTCCCCGCTGCGGGGCGCTCGTCCTATGCAAAAACGCATCATCATTTCCATCCTGCTCAGTGTCTTCATCATCCTGATCAGCCTGGGTCTTGTCAGTTATTACAACATTCAGGAGACCATCGAACGCTCCTACGGCGACCATCTTTCCGAGGCGCGCATCATCGCCGGTTCTCTTGATCACATCATCGAAGAGAACCTTACCCGGCTGTACGACATATCGCTTTCCGACAAAATCGACCTCGGTGATAACAACTGGGAGCCCGAGCGCGAAGCCCTCAAAGCCGCCTACCAATATTCCATTTTCTCCGACGGCGTTTTCCTCCTCGACAAGCTCGGGAACGTCCTCCTCACTTATCCGCCGCGGGAAGGATGGTCCGTGAACCTCATCGGCGTCCCGCCGGTCAGCAAAGTGCTCACGGACATGCGGCCGGTCATATCGAGCGTTTTCACCATGGAGCCCTCCCGCCGCAAGGTCATCTTTGCCCTCGTTCCGCTCCGCAACCGGAGCGGCGACGTCGTCGGGACCGCGGGCGGTTTGATCGATCCGACGAACTACCATTTTACAAGGGTCCTTGCAGCCATCACGACCTCCCCGGATATGAACATCGAATTGATCGATAACCTCGGCATTGTCATCGCGTCGAACCATCCGGAGAGTATCCTGACAGGCATCGACCACAACCGCTTCTTGAGCAACCTCATCGCCGAAAGAAAGAGCACGGTGGCTCCCTGCCACCGGTGCCACGAGGGGAACAGGTCCGGCGAAAAGCGCAGAACGGAGGACATCCTGGCGTTCGCCCCCCTCAGCCTCGCGCCCTGGGGAGTTTCCCTGCGGGTTCCCCGCCAGCTGATCTATGCCCCCTCCGTCGCCCTCCAGCACGGCTTCTTCCTCCTCGGCATCATCGCGCTCGTCACGTGTTTCATCCTCGCACTCGGCATGAGCAGAAGCATCGTGAAGCCGGTGCAGCAGCTCATCAGCGCGACCGACCAGATCGCCCGCGGCAATCTCGCCGTTCCCGTTGCCGTGGAAAGCACCAACGAGATTCACACCCTCTCGCAGCACTTCGATGAAATGCGCACGAAGCTTGCGGCATCCCTCAAAAGCATCCAGCGACAGAATGAGGAGCTGGAACAACGGGTGCGGCTACGGACCCGGGAGCTCGAGGAAAAATCAGTCATCAATGCACGGCTCCTCCGCAGGCTGATCACGTCCCAGGAGGACGAACGCAAGCGCATTGCACGGGAGCTTCACGACGATTCGCTCCAGACCCTTGCAGCTATCCTCATGAACATCGAGATGTGCCGGCTCCATCCGGAGTTCGTCACGTCCGACAAGGTAGGGATGATCAAGGAGACCGTGGCCCAGGTGATCAGCGACATGACCAAGGTGATCCAGAATCTCCGGCCGACGGTGCTCGACGACCTTGGGTTCGAATCGGGGCTCGTCTGGCTTATGGAGAGAAACCTGCGCGAGAAAGGTATTGAATGCTTCGTCAACATGCGGGACCTTGATGAGGACCGCCTTTCTCCGGAGGCCCAGACTACGCTCTTCCGCGTTTTTCAGGAGGCGACGACGAACATCGCACGCCACGCAGCTGCGCACAATGTCTTCATCCATGTGCGAACTGACGAGCGGTCGTTCACGATGAGCATCGAGGACGACGGGGACGGCTTCGACACAACAACGGTGTTCGAAGATACGATGACCGGCAGGGGGCTTGGGATCCTGGGCATGAAGGAACGCATTGCCGAGGTGGGAGGAAGGCTGACGCTCTGTTCGGCGCCGGACCAGGGGACCATGCTCCTCTGTACCGTTCCCTTTGTACAGGAGGCAAGAACATGACGATGCGAACGAAGATCCTGATCGCCGACGATCACGCGATGGTACGCCAGGGGATTGCCGCATTCCTCCGCATGTCAGACGAGTTCGAGGTCGTCGGGGAGGCGGCGGACGGCGTCGAAGCGATCGAAGCCGTCAAGAAGATGAAGCCCGACATCATCCTCATGGACATTTCCATGCCCCGGCTGGGCGGACTCGAGGCGACCATCGAGATCAAGAAGATCGCCCCTGCGGCCAAGATTCTCGTCCTTACCCAGTACGAGGACAACGTCTATATCCGGA
>JBAIYC010000292.1:0-2670 GCA_037916085.1 Nitrospirota bacterium
ACCCTACGACCGCCTGTTGACCGAACCCGGTATCGGGAAGATCCTGGGACTCACGGTCATGCTGGAGACGGGACCAATCAGCCGGTTTGCCAAGGTCGGCAACTACGTGTCCTACTGCCGGAAGGTAGCGAGCAAATGGATCAGCAACGAGAAGAAGAAAGGCAAAGGGAACAAGAAGAGCGGCAAGGCTGTAGCGGGTCAGACTTCAGAATTAAGATTTGGCATGCCGTACTGCAAGAATGTGAATAATGAAGTCTGACTCCGAGTGGTCCCAGCTCCGCCAAGTCCCTACCAGCGACAAGGTCACTGACCACGAGGATGTGAACCCCCAAGTTCGTTTCCTTCTCGTACTTCTCCGCACGCCTCCGAAATACTCCCATCCCTCTTTTCATTGGTGGTATCTTTAAACCAAACGTCCTAACTCATCCCGCTCCGGGCAGAGCCATTTGCCCAGGAGGCCACGCATGAAGAAGGTCACCGCCTTCATAGGAACTGCCCGCAAAGAGCACACCTATTACGCCGTCCAGCGGTTCCTCGAAGGCCTGAAGACGCAGGGCGGCGTGGACTGCGAGATCGTCGCCCTTACCGACTACCGGATAGAGACCTGCAGAGGGTGCAAGAACTGCTTCCGCAGGGGCGAGGAGTTCTGCCCGCTCAAGGACGACCGGGACGCGTTGATCGCCAAGATGACCGCGTCGGACGGGGCGGTCTTCGCGACGCCGAACTATTCCTACCAGGTCTCGTCGGTCACGAAGGCCTTCCTGGACCGGCTGGGCTTCGTGTTCCACCGTCCGCGCTTCTTCGGCAGGACCTTCACCAGCATCGTGGCCCAGGGCATCTACGGCGGGTCGAAGATCGTCAAGTACCTCGACTTCGTGGGCATGGGCCTGGGCTTCAACGTGGTGAAGGGGAGCTTGACCACGGCCCTCGACCCGATGAGCCGGAAGGAGCGGGAGCGGATCGATGCCGTCTCGCGGGAGCACGGCAGGCGGTTCCATGCCGGGCTGCTCAAGCCGCAGTATCCGGTCCCGTCGCTCCTCAAGGTCTGCGCCTTCCGGGCGGCGCGGACGAGCATGCGGATGATGCTTGACGATAGCTCCCGCGACTTCACGTACTACCGGGAGAAGGGCTGGTTCGGATCGGACTACTACTATCCCGCGCGCCTGGGCGTCCTCACAAAGGCCGCGGGCGGTCTCGTGGACCGGGTCACTGCGCGAATGACGGGAGGGAGGGAAGTATAGGGTGATGGATACTTCGCAGCTATTGTCGCGGCAGGGCCACCGCCCGCTTCAGATAGCGGGGCTGTCGCGGGTCAGGCTTCAGAATTAAGATTTGACATGCCGTACTGCAAGAACATGAGCCTGCAGAGTCAGGTCCTGCGAATTGACATTTCCCCCCTCACCCCAGCCCTCTTCCGCGAGGGGAGAGGGACGCTTGGGGCGTTTGTGCCGGCAGGAGACCGCATGATACGAGGAAACAGCGTATCCGATCGCGGCGATCCGTCTGATCTGAACCGCTTCCTGAGCGCGCATGAAGAGATCTACGACCGCGCTCTTGCGTAGCCGGTCCTGTAATCGAGAAGGCATGAAAGCGGCGGGATACAGGGTACATACTCTGTTCCGCCGCTCTTTTTCTGCGTACTGGCAGTGTGACATGAATGCCAACTAATGTTGGGTTGCATGACGCTTTCCACCTCATCAATCTCCCTCTTTCTTCGTCCCATCGTTGAATCTTCGCCGCCCGATATGGCCACGCCTTGAGAGGGTGTTGAAAAACGTCTTCTTGGGGCCTTTGCGAGCGAAGCGAACTCGTAGTCAAGAATTTCAACCAGCTACGAGATTGCTTCGTCGCTGATGCTCCTCGCAATGACAGAAGGAGAGGCCTTTTTCAAAAGCCTGTTAAGCACCAGCCCATGTCCATCGGTGGACGAGCGCCTCACAGCTGCACCACGGCAGTATACTAATATATAGAAAGGAAGCAAGGACCCGTAGGGCGGCAGACATGAATCTGGAGTTGTTCGGAGACCGACCTATTCCCAGCAGGAGATCTTATGATACGAGCAAAGAGCTCATCAGATCGCGGCGATCCTTTCGAACTCAGCCGCTTCATCAGCGCGCAGGAAGGGATCTACGACCGCGCCCTTGCCGAGCTGCGTGAGGGTCTCAAGCGCTCGCACTGGATGTGGTTCATCTTCCCGCAGATCGAGGGCCTCGGCCACAGCCCCACGACCCGACTCTATTCCATCAAGAGCCTCGAAGAAGCGCGGCACTACCTTGCCCACGCTGTTCTCGGAACGCGTCTCAAGGAGTGCACCGAAGCGGTCCTGGCCGTTCAAGGCCGGTCCGCATCGGACATCTTCGGCCATCCGGACGATTGGAAGCTGCAATCGTCCATGACCCTCTTCGAGCTTGTCGCCGGTCGGAACTCGGTCTTCTCACGCGTCCTTGACAAATACTATCAGGGAAAGCGTGACCCCCGGACACTCCAGATCGTCGGCAGATCTTGACGGTGACTCTTGGTAAGAACGCGCGGTCTCGGGACGAAGGCGGAATTTGCGTCGGCTAGTGGATATGAGCACCTCCTCACCCCCCCTTGGACCAACAGCAGGCGTCTCTGGGCGAGGGGAGATGAGAAGGGGCATGTTCAGGACTTCCGTGATGTGAAGAACGT
>JBAIYC010000293.1:0-1967 GCA_037916085.1 Nitrospirota bacterium
ACGACGCAGAAGGGTATTGTGTTTCGCTTCAATGTCGCTATAATCTAGGGACTGAGGTTACCTCCCTATGACCACACTCAAGCTTTCTGACATCAGCTTCAAGGCGATCATCGCCGGGGCGCTCGTCGACAACCTGGGGACCATGTTTTCCGTCTCCCTGCTGATCCTCGGCCTGTCATCGGCCGGACTCTCGGAGCCCCAAGTCACGGAGAGGCTCAAGACCCTGAGCGGCCTGCTTCTCACCCTGATCGTCGGGCTGGGCTGGACAATGATGGGAGGGTATACGGCGGGGCGGGTGGCGAAGAGGTCGGAGATCCTTCACGCAACTCTCGCGGCGGTCATCAGCATTGCTATCGGGATCATCTTCCGGGAGGCGGGCAGGCCGGACTGGTCCGAGATAGCCGGCCTGGTCTGTATGTTGCCGGCAGGCATAGCGGGAGGCCTTCTTGCGCAAAGACGTCGGCTTCCTTCAGCGAAATAGACGCCCCCTCTGCGGACCGGTGAATTGCGGTGCAGAGAAGAAGCAAGGATCACGAACATCAGCGATCGGTCACCCTGCATGAATCGGTCGCTGGCGGACGCGGGAAAGATCGCTTCTCCTACTTCCTCTTATACTTCCCCATCAGCTCTCCCTGCGCAAGGATGTGACCCTTCATCGCCTTCTCCAGAGCCGCCTTGTTCGTACCGGTACCGAGCTCAAGCTTCGTGTCCAGAGCATAGAGCTTGAAGAAGTACCGGTGCGTTCCGGAAGGAGGACAGGGGCCGCCGTAGGGGCTCTTCCGGAAATCGTTCATCCCCAGCTTCGCGCCGCCCGGAACGCTGTCTTCGCCGATCTCCGTCGTCTTCGGGTCGATGTTCCAGACGACCCAGTGGACCCACATGCCGCTCGGGGCGTCGGGGTCGTCCATGATGAGCGCCAGGGACTTCGCCTCAGGCGGAACATTTCCGATGACGAGAGCGGGATTCGTGTCCTCTCCGTCGCAGGTGAACTTCGACGGGATGAGCTCTCCGTTCCTGAAAGCCGGACTTGATAGGGAAAGCGTGGCCATGGTCGCACCCTCCGTGAGTTGTGCTCCCGTGACCGCCAGAAGCGCGATGAGCAGGAGCAATGCTAGAGAATCCCTCGCCTGTTTCTTCATGCACCTTCTCCTTCTATCAGTAATGATAGCATAAGCGGTCCGAGCGGATGATCGCGGCACCGTATTTTCCCGCTCCCCGCTTTCCCCGGTATCACGACTTATGGTATACTGTCGTGCCATTCCAGAGACCATGAAGACAACCGACGAAAGATACATGGCCGCGGCGCTCAGACTTGCCGAGAAGGCCCGGGGCCGGACGAGCCCGAATCCCATGGTGGGCGCCGTCGTGGTGAAGAACGGCAAGGTCATTGCCTCCGGCTATCATCACCGGGCCGGCGAGCCCCATGCAGAGGCACTTGCCCTTGCGAAAGCGGGGAAAGCGGCGAAGGGCGCGACGCTCTATGTGACGCTCGAGCCCTGTTCGCACACGAACAAGCGGACCCCGCCCTGCGCTCCCCTCGTTGTCTCGAGCGGCGTGAAGCGGGTCGTGATCGCAATGCGGGACCCGAATCCCCATGTTTCCGGCGGCGGCGTCCGGATGATCAGGAAGGCGGGCATCGAGGTCGCGACCGGCGTCCTGGAGGCGGAAGCAGGGAAGCTGAACGAGGCGTACCTCAAGCGCATCACCACAGGGATGCCTTTCGTGACGCTCAAGATCGCCCAGACCCTGGACGGCAGGATCGCGACCTCCCGCGGCGAATCGAAATGGATCACCGGAAAGAAGGCCCGCGAGGAAGGACACCGGCTGCGTGATACGAACGACGCCATTCTTGCAGGGATCAATACGGTCCTGAAGGACGACCCTTCGCTCACCACGAGGATCCCCGGAGGGCGGGACCCCTTGCGGGTCATTGTCGATTCGAAGCTCCGTATGCCCGTGAAGGCAAA
>JBAIYC010000294.1:0-23973 GCA_037916085.1 Nitrospirota bacterium
GCGCTGACTGCCATCAGTCCGGCCTCTTCAAGATGAAGAAGGGCGGCGACGTCTTCAAGATGGCCGACATCAACGCCGGCAAGTTCTGCGGCGCGTGCCACAACGGCACGAAGGCCTTTAAGGCCAGTGATGCAGCGAATTGCGGCAAGTGCCACAAGAAGTAGGATGTCATCATTCTGCAGCAAGAAGAACCCTCACGGGTATCCCGTGAGGGTTTTTTATTTGTGGCGGCCGATGATGGGAATGGATCCCACCGTTCCTGAGCATATCCGGGAACTGCGACATCTAAAGAGCAGGGGAACGAAAATGGACACCGAGGAATTGTTGAAAGACGCAATCATCCAGCAAGAGGCAAAGGGGATGCTGAAGTCGATCGAGCACAGAGTATTTCAGCTGTGATTGCACAAGATAGGCACACCGAGAGCCTCTGGAAACCCGGGGCCTGTCCTGCTAGAAACAATTTGCATGAATAGCTCTTGACAGGATTCTTGTGCGCGCTAGACTTTCTTTAAGAATCTCTTCAAGCAATTACGATAGAAGTACGAGACACCCAGCACTCAAGAAGAATGAATGTTTCTTGCGTTGCCGGACAGGAGACTGACATGATATTCTTTGGTGTTTCTAATATGATCAGTGATATCTATGAGTGTGTAAACTTGCTGGGGAAGAAGGTCGCGAAGATTGTTCTCAATGTGCCGGAACTTAAGCGTGAGCGCACAAAGGACTTGGAAACGCGGCTTAGTGAGATACATGAGCAACCACTGATCATACCTTTGGAGGAGTTCGACCCTGAAAAAGGTGAAGAGTATTTCGTTGTTCCGACTACATCAAGAAAGTCCGTTCTTGTCGAGTTCCTCAAAAACACGTATCAACTGCAGTTCGCGCAACTAGTTCATCCGGCGGCATATGTTTCTCCTTCTGCTAGGATTGGACAAGGCGTCTTTATTGGCATCAACAGCATAATCTGTTCAGGATGCATCATCAAGGACAACGTGTTCGTCAGCCACGGAGTGACCGTGGGACATGACACGATCCTCCATGACTTCGTGCGGGTGAACCCCGGGTGTAATATTGCCGGCCACGTTGAGATACTCGACGGTGCGCTAATCGGTTTGGGTGCAAATATCATAGAAGAGCTCCTCATCGGGAAAGGAGCCGTGGTCGCGGCCGGAGCTGTCGTTATCAACGATGTACTAGAAAGAAACCTGGTCGCAGGCGTTCCGGCGATTGTCAAGAAGATCTATAATAGAAGAGCCAGTGATCGAAGGGTCGAAGGCACGGCTTGAACGAAGGCAGGTCGGCACACATCGGTCGTAATGCCTTTTCTATGAGATAAGGCTGCGAGGACAGACTTGTTGGCACAGATTCAGGCTGATAGTGAAACGAAAGAGGGATAACGAAGATGAATAAGTTCCCCTTTGTTTATTGTCTCCTTGCCCTTTTCGTAACTCCTGCTTATCCTGCACAATCCACAATTACCGAAGTTAAAGGTGAGGCCTGCATGAGGGACAACAAGTCCCGAAAGCTAACTGAACAGGCCGCATTAATCGACGCGAAGAAAAAAGCCGTCGAATATGCGTCTACTCATGTCAGGAGTGAGACGGAGGTAAGAGGCTTTGCACTTGAAAAGGATTTGCTGTCTGCATATTCGAACGCTGAGGTGAGGGTTGTTCAAGAGCTGAATAAAGGATGGTACAAAGATGCCTCCCTCGGGGAGTGCTACCGAATCAGAATAAAGGCAGAAGTAATTCCCGATGAGGAAAGAATCAAGGATTATGATTTGCAGGAAAGATGCAGTATGCGTGCTGAAGAACTGTTTGCCAAGCACAGGATTGACGAGGTGGGCAATGACTATTGGCGAAATGTGACGGGAACATATAGAAATCATTTCAATAAAAAGCTAAATAAGTGTTTTATGATAATTGCTGACAATAGGCGTGACCCTAGCAATTTCACTTACCCGGCAAAGTTCATGCAAGATACTCACGAAAATAGAGTATGTGGCCTCTACCTAGGTATTTTGATGCCTGATGTCAAGAAACAAAGAACACTTTACTGCGATGTGTTCGGGAAACCGTGCAAGTCAGAAAGAGAGTGGGATTCGCTCGTGGCACCGTATATGGAAGAGTAGATAAACCTGAAGGCGGTAGGTGCAATCTTGATGAGGCACACTGCAATGACCTGTCTACTTCTCAGGTATAGCCGCTTACTGCTCTAATTTCCAATCCCTTGAAAACAGTGGCGGGAGAGCATGGGAATCGAACCCACCTTTCCTGACCAAAGCCAGGAACCACCGGATTTGAAGTCCGGGACGGGCACCAGCTCCGTAACCTCTCCCGATTCGGAACGGGCAAATTATACTCGATAGCCTGCGTGATGGCAAATCTATTTTCCCACCAGCATTCCCGTCACTCATTCGGCGCACCCCGGGTCAGAAGGCTCACTGCCTTGTCAAGCTCCTGGTGGCTCCCCAACAGCACGAGGATGTCATCGGCCTGGAGGGAGAAATTCGGCCCGGGGTTGGTCATGGCGCCTCCTTCCCGCACGACGGCGAGGACCGAGGCGCCGCTTGCTCGCCTGAGGTCCAGGTCCTTCAGCGTTCGTCCCACGCTCGGATGGTCCGGCTGGACTTGGACATTGTCCACGGTTGCCGCGGCGAAGAGCGCGGCGAGCCGGCCGATCTTTTCCTGGTCCAGCGAGATTCCCCGCAGCATCTTGTAGCCGTCGAACCGAACGATGCTGATCTGGTTGGCGATGATGTTTCCAGGTATGTGATACTGGTGCAGCACCCGGGAGAAGATCTCGATGGATGTCTCGAACTCTTCTGCTATGACCTGGTCGGCGCCGAGCTTCAGGAGCTCATCCACCTCGGCGGCGTGCCGCGTCCGCACCAGTATGAAGATGGCAGGGTTCAAATGGCGGACGTGACGGATGGCGATTCGCGCGGCCGCGAAGTCCGAGACCGCGAAGACTATCACCCGGGCGCAGGGTACTCCTGCCCGCACCAGGACATCCTCTCGGGTTATGTCGCCGTAAATGATGGGTTCACCTTCGTCGCGAGCCTTACGAATGGTGTCGACGTTCACCTCCAGCACGGTGTAGGGGACCCTGGTGGCGCGGAGAGTCCGTGCGAGATTCCTGCCGTTCAGGCCGTAGCCTGCGATGATCGTGTGGCCGGTCACGGCACAGGTGCTCGTCTCGCCCGCCGGTTCGGGTTGTCCCAGACGCAACCGGTCGGCCACCCAGGGCGCGACTTGCATGATGAAGGGGGTCGCGACCATGGTGAGGATCGAGGTGTTGATGAAGGCCTGGAAGACGTCTCCTCCGATCAGCCGGAACTGCTCGCCCCGCTGAGCAATGAGGAACGAGAACTCGCCGACCTGCGCCAGCGCGAGGCCGGAAAGCAGGGCGGACCGGAAGGGGTACCGGAGGAAGAGGGCGGTGGCGGCCATGACGCCGGTCTTCATGAGGGCGAGGGCCGTGGTGAGGATGATGAGCAGCTGCCAGTGCGCCGCGAAGTAGCTGACCTCCAGCAGCATGCCGATGGAGATGAAGAAGATACTGGCGAAGTAATCGCGGAACGGCAGGATGTCCGAAACGATGCGATGACTGTACTCCGACTCCGAAATGATGAGCCCGGCAATGAATGCTCCCAGGGCGAGCGAGAGCCCGAGGCGATCAGTGATCCAGGCAGTCCCGAGGCAGAGCAGGACGACGAGAAGAAAGAACATCTCGCGGTTCCTGAGCCTGATCACGTGGTGCAGGAGGAACGGGACGATCCTGCGCGCCGCCAGGAAAACGACGGCGAGGCCGATGACCGCCTGGCCGAGGCTGATGAGAACGGAAAGGGGGGTGATCCCTCCCGGGCCGGCGGCGCGTCCGAGGACCGGGAGGAGCAGCATAAAGGGGACGACGGCCATGTCCTGGAAGAGCAGCACCCCAGTAGACAGACGGCCGTGGGCCGTCTCGAGTTCGACGCGGTCGGTATACATCTTCAGGACGATAGCAGTGCTGCTGAGCGATGCCAGGAAACCGAAGAAGACGGCTTGGGCAAGGGGAAAGCTGAGGGCAAGGCCGACAGCGGCGACCACGGCGACGGTCAGGAGGACCTGTGTGCCGCCACCGAGCAGCAGCTGTTTTCCCGACCGAAGGATGTCGGCGATCGAGAACTCCAGCCCGACGGTGAACAGCAGGAGGACCACGCCCACATCCGCGAGCCGTTCGACGACAAGGGTCTCAGTGATGACCGCGGCGCCGTTGGGGCCGATGAGGACTCCCGTCAGCAGGAAGCCGACGAGCGCCGGCAGCCTCACCTTGTGGAAGAGAAATGTGATCGGCAGAGAAACCGCAAGCAGGATGATGAGCTCGCGGAGCATGGTGGCTTCCTGAGCCTGCATACGCTATCATCATAGCACAAATGCCCGAGGTGTAGCACAGCCGATATCCTTAATCTTCTTGACAGTTTCCGTTTCGCTGTGATATTTTACCGGGTCACTGTTCATTTGCGGAGGATGAGTTCATTGGAAAACATGGGCCAGCAAGGCATCGTCGAGGTCGTCTCGGAGAAGATATGGAAGTTCTTCTCGTCGGTCAGGCTCGCCGTCGTACTGCTCATCATTCTCGCCGTCGTGTCGGTCATCGGGACGGTGATCCAGCAGAACCAGGCTCCCGAGGACTATCTGCGCGAGTACAGCCAGGGGACAGTGCAGCTCTTCGAGACCCTCGGCTTCTTCGACCTGTACCATACGTGGTGGTTCGTCTTGCTGCTGATGTTGTTCACGGCCAACCTGACCATCTGCACGCTGGACCGGTTTCCCACGGCGTGGAAGGTGATGCGGGCTCCGCTCAAGGCGCTCGACGAGGAGGCACTGAAGGCCCAGCCGTACCGGAAGGAGATCACGGCGAAGGGCGGCCCCGACGCCGCGGAGGCAGCTGTGCTCGCGGCGATGGGCGGTCGCCGCTACCGGCCGATGGTCGTGAAGGAGCAGGGCTCGACGGTCATCGCGGCCCAGAAAGGCGCGTTCAGCCGGATGGGTGTGTACATCACCCATGTGAGCATCCTTCTCATCTTCATCGGCGCCCTGGTCGGCGCGTTCTTCGGTTTCAAGGGGTTCGTTAATATCCCCGAAGGCGAAGCATCCGGCGTGGTTTATCTCCGGAACGAGCCGCTCTGGGACCAGATCATGGCGGGCCTGGGGGTCAGCAAGAGCCCGGTGGTCTATGCTGAAGACCGCATTCCGGCCATGCCGCTCGGGTTCTATGTCGTCTGCGACCAGTTCGATGTCGACTACTACACGAATGCGGGCCGTCCGACCGGCATGCCGTCGGAGTACTGGAGCAGGCTCTCCATCTACGATCAGCGGCGCGAGAAGATACTGGACAAGCGCATCCGCGTGAACGATCCGCTCACGCACCACGGTATTACGTTCTATCAATCGAGCTACGGAACGATCCCGAACGCTGTGGGCGAGGTGATCTTGAGCATCCGGCCCAAGAACGCCGCGGCGCCTGCCGAGATCGTGCGGGTGAAGCCCGGCGAGGCGGTGTACGCGGCCTCCATCGACCGGACCATCCGGGTCACGGGGGTCGCGCCCTTCGGGATGCGGGATCCATCGACGGGAAGGGTCCTGTACTATCAGTCGCGAAACGAAGAATTCATCAACCCCGCGGTCGAGCTGGAGGTGTACCGCGGACGATCGACGTCGTCGCCGCTCTACCGGACGCAGGTCCTGAAGGTCGACTCCGGTGAGCCCTCGATGCCAGAGTCCTACGTCATCGGGTTTATGCACTACTGGGGGGTTCGCTATACCGGGCTCCAGGTTACCAGGGACCCCGGTGTGTGGGTCGTTTACGCTGGTTTCATCCTTCTGTGCGTCGGTCCGCCGATCGCCTTCTTCGGCTCTCACCGGAAGGTTTGGGCGCGGGTTCTGAGCCGGCAGGGCAAGACCGTGGTGCTCGTGGCAGGCTCATCGAACCGGAACCGACTGAGCTTCGAACGCGAGTTCGAAGCGATGCTGGAAATGATAAAGAAGTAATCTACGGAGGACTCCATAGATGGACAGTTCCATGCTTTTCAATGTTGCGACCGTCGCCTATCTTGCCGCCATGGTTCTCTATATCGGCTACCTCGCTTTCCGAAAGAGCGGCATCGGGATCGCCGCATCGGTTGTCACTCATGCAGGTCTCGTCGTGCAGACCGTTGCCCTGGCGATGCGCTGGATCGAATCGTACCAGATGGGCATCGGCCGGGCCCCCCTGTCCAACCTGTATGAGTAGCTCGTGTTCTTCACCTGGAGCACTGTCCTGATCTATGTTGTCGTGGAGTGGCGGTACCGGACGCGGGCCTTCGGCGCGTTCGTTATGCCCGTGGCTTTCCTCGCCCTGGCGTTCATCAACTTCGCCGGCATCAGCACGGACATCTCACCGCTCGTCCCTGCCCTCAAGAGCAACTGGCTCTTCTACCATGTGCTCATCAGCTTCCTCGGCTACGCGGCTTTCGGCGTCGCCTTTGGCATCAGCATGGTCTTCCTGCTGATCGACATGGAGGATCGCGGGCCCGTTCGCGACCTCGGGTACGGCCTGGCGGCGATCGCGGTGCTCGCGCCGATCGGCTATGCCATGGCGGCGGCGGGAGACCGGATGAAGACCGTCTTCTGGATGGGTCTTGGCGTCCTCATCCTTGCATGGTTCCTCTATCTCGTCACGCGGGGTGCGAAGAACAAGCCGCAAGTGTACATCTTCTGGTCCTTCTGCGTCACGCTTGCCATCGGAATCCTCACCGCAATGGGGTTCGACATTGTGTACCTCAATCTGACCCATTCGCTCGCTCCCGGGGAGTCGCTGAAACAGCATCTTTTTGAGGCCTCCTTCCTCAGCAAATCGGTCCCGGTCATGCTCGCCGCCTGGGTCCTCGTGGGCGGGCTCTTCTGGCTGGTCTGGTCGAAGGGGATGTCGCTCAAAAGGCTCCTCGTTCAGTACGTACCCAAACAGGACGTCCTGGACGACGTGACCTACCGCATGATCGCTGTCGGATGGCCGCTCCTCACGGGAGGCATCATCACCGGCGCAGTGTGGGCGAACAGCGCCTGGGGCACCTATTGGAGCTGGGACCCGAAAGAGACCTGGTCGCTCATCACCTGGTTCGTCTATGCCGTCTATCTCCATGCACGGTATGTTCGCGGCTGGAAGGGGACGCAGATGGCCGTGATCTCGGCCGTTGGATTCCTCGCAGTTATTTTCACCTACCTGGGGGTCAATCTGGTGCTCTCGGGCCTCCATTCCTACGGCGGGATGAACTGAGGCGGATGAGTGTTGTACAGCTGCACGTCGAAAGCCGGGAAGAAAGCTCGCCCCGGCTTTTTCCATTCCTTCCCGTGGAGGGGGACCGAACGATGTTTCGTCTGACGCGACTCTTGCCCGGTAGACTCTTGGCGGTTGTCGCATCGGTCTGCCTGCTACACGCGGTAGGATCGGCTGTCTTCGCCGAGGAGGGTGCGTGGTCGCGTAATGCCTTCCTGCTGCCGGCACAGGCGCCGTTCCGCGTGCCATCGCCGGACCGCATGAAGACGGCCTTCGTCGAGGGGACAAAGCTCACGGTGCTCGAAGGCAGGCAAGAAATTTCCGGCCTTGAGGGATTCAGTCTGCTGGGTCAGGCGGAACTCGCCTGGTCACCGGATTCGAAGGCTTTTGTGGTAACGGCCAGCGAAGGCGGCATCGAGGGGCCGTGGTTCATCACGGTATTCCAGATCCAGAACCAGCGGGCCACGATCCGCGAGCCGGTTGGCGAGGTCATCACGAAATTCCACGAGCGCTATCCCTGCCTTGGACAGGATGATCCGAATATCGGTGCCCTCTGGTGGACGAAAGGTTCCAGTCAGCTTCTGGTCGGCGCTGAAGTGCCTGGCCGGTCGCACTGCGCAGAAGCCGGGCAGAGTCGAGGGTATATCATCGACGTCTCCTCAGGCAAAGTGCTCTACGAGTTCGATGCTCCGAGCCTGAAGGAGAACTTCTCTGAACACCTTGGCAGCCGCTTTTCGCGGCAATCTCGCGACTAACATCTCATCGGCTTTCCGACCCCTCCGCTCCTATCCGTTTGAACCAACCTCCGATCGCGATTGCCGGCTTTTTTCGATCAGTGCTTTGCGCACCCCGGCCCGACAGCTCTATCTATATACAGGACACGCGCAATCCTGTAATAGATTTCTGTGTTATACTTTATTTTAAAGAGAAAGACGAACGGAAGGAGGAATCGCGCCATGAAAGAGTTTGCCTGTAGCAGTATGGGAAATGACTGTTCCTGGAAACATGTCGCCCGCACTGAAGAATTGCTAGCCGATGTGGCAGCAGTCCATCTGCGAGACATCCACGGCATATTCGCCCTGGGAATGGACATGGTGGCGAAGATGAAGAAGACCTTCAGCAATCCGTCGCCGGTGGAGGCGAAGGCGGCCGAGGAACTGACGCTGAGGGAGTTCCGTTGCAGGGATTTCGGCCAGGACTGCTCGTGGCACTACATTGCTCAGACCGAGGAGCTCATTGTCGACGGGGTGGCGGTCCATGCACGGGAAGCTCACGGGATCAGGGATTTCACACAGGAAATGAAGGTGAAGGTTGAAAAGTCCCTGCGGCCCTGGAGCGGGTAGGGATGCGAGCGTTTCGAAGAGTCTACGTAGAGGCCGGGAACGTCCGGAAGGGCGATTCCGGCCTTCTCTATTCTGCCAGCCGGATGTCCATGCCCTTGTCGACGGAGTAGATCGGATAGACCTTGAAATCGCGGATACGGGGCTGCACCACAGAGACGTCGGCGCGATGCCACATAAAAACCCAAGGCGCGGCCCTGATGATGTGCTCTTCGGCCTTCTGGTAGATCGCATAGCGCTTGCGCTCGTCGGCCGTTGCTTGGGCCTCGTCGATCAACCTGTCGAAGGCCGGATCGCTGTAGAACGTCCGGTTGCCGGCAGGCCCGGCATTGGTCGAATAGAACAAGGGATAGAAGAAGTTCTCCGGGTCGGGGTAATCGGCCCACCAGGAGAGCCAGAAGGCATCTGCTTCGCCCTTGTTCAATGCCTCTTTGTATGCACTCCAGTCGAGCTGGGTGATGTTCGCTTGGAGCCCTGCCTGAGCAAGATACTGCTGTATCACCTCCACGATATCCAGAACCTCCGGCTCGGCGGAGGTGTATATCCGAATACGGGTCCCTGCGAGGCCCGCATCCTTGATGATGCGCCTTGCCCGGTCCGGCGCATAAGGGTACCCATCGTCCGCTTTCGGCCCCATGCCGAACTTCCAGAGCGGCGGGGGTATGGGGCCTGCGGCAAGCACCCCTCGCTTCTCGTACACCGTTTCGAGGATGCGCTTGCGGTCGATGGCCATGTTCACCGCCTGCCTGATGCGCCGGTCGTCGAAGGGCGGCCTCCGGCAGTTGAGGCCGAGATAGTAGCAGTTAAGCCCCGGCCTGCCGAACACGCGGCCGCTCCACTTCGGGTCCGTCGTATAGCGCCGGTGTTCCGAAGCGGGAATCTGGAGCGCATCCAGTCCGCCGGTCTCAAACTCCATCACCGCGGTCAGGTCCTCGGGGATCACCCGGTACAGGATGCCGCGGAGCCGGGGAGGGCCTTCGTGATAGTTCTGCCGCGCGGCGAGCGTTATGTGCTGGCCATGTTTCCATTCCTCGAGCACATAGGGGCCCGAGCCGGCCGGGTGACTGCCAAAGTCCGCACCGAGCCTCTGGACCTCCTCTTTGGGAACAACGTAGGCAGTGGTCATCCCCAGCAGGGCGAGGAAGGGGCCGAAGGGATGTTCCAGCGTGAGAGCCAGTGTCCGGTCGTCGATGACGTTGATGCCGGACACGTGGCGTGTTTTGCCGGCGAGAAATTCGCGGGCGCCCGCGATGCGGTCCAGGGTCCAGGGCGTGGGCGCTTTGGTTGCGGGATCGAGAACACGTTCGAAGGAGTAGGCGAAATCATTCGCCGTGACCGGCCTGCCGTTGCTGAAGGTGGCGTCCCTCCTGAGGTGGAACGTGTAGGTGCGGCGGTCCGGCGATATTTTCCAGGATTCAGCAATGTCGGGAACGATGTCGAGAGAGTCGTTGAAGCGAACAAGGCCGTTGAATAGCTTGGCCGCGATAACGCCTCCCATCACGTCGGTGATGAGCGCGGGATCGAGCGTCGTCGGATCCGCATTCAAGCGGAGTGCCAGATATCCGGGACGGCGGTCGGCTCGCGACCAGCGGCAGGAGACGGCCGGGAAAAGGAGGACGGCCAGGAGGAGGAGCAGGATGGGAGCGTAGTGCCGATACCGGATGGCGATCAAGAGAGACCTATCTCCTGGATGCGTTGATCAGTGCGGAAAAGAGCTTCCTCGTGGTAAGGTCCGAGGGGGTCTTTTCCGGATGCCACTGGACCGCCAGGACGAACGTCTTCCCCCGCGACTCCAGGGCCTCGTATACGCCGTCGGAGGAGACGGCGGCGAGCCGGAGCCCTGTGCCGGGGTTCTTGACGCTCTGGTGATGGGAACTGCGCACTTTGATGGAACTGGAGCCGCTGCGGCATGGCACACTGAAGTCCAGAGCCTTGCAGAGCTTCGTTCCCTCGAAGATGCTAACAGAGTGAAACACTTTCTCGCCGGGCCGCGAAGAGCCGTGTTTCTGCGCCTTGGGCACCTGCATGCCGATATCCTGATACAGCGTCCCACCGAGCGCTACGTTTACCAGTTGGGCTCCATAACAGACTGCGAGGACGGGCTTCCTGGCCTGGACGGCTGCACGGAAGAGCTTCATGTCGAAACGGACGCGCCGATCCAAGGCAAGCCGGAGTTTCGCACCCGCGAGCGGTTTTTCCTTATAGAAGCGAGGATGGATGTCGTCACCGCCGGTGAAAACGAAGCCGTCGAGCCTCCTGACGAGGTCGGGAATGGCCTCTGCGAAGCCGGGGACCGAAACCGGGACGCCGCCAGCTCGCAAGACGGCCTTGCCGTAGTCCTGGTCGAGGATGTTCAGGTCCCGGGACGGTTCTTCCTCAAGGTTCATGGTGATGCCGATGAGCGGTTTCATGAACACACCTCCCCGTGTGGTCGATGATGGAGAATTTATAGCATATCCGGGGCCGGTTGTCAGCGTGAGATTCTAATTTGAGATTTATTGCTGGGCGAGATATGACGGCACTGCGCTAACCGCACGGTTAGCCGGCCGGAGCATCCGCTGGCAGGCGGTTTGGGACGGGAGCAGGCTTCGTGGCGAGCCTTCCGGAGCCTTGCCCGGACGGAGATTTCATGACGACGAGGAGAACCAGCAGGATCAAGAAGAGGAAAGAGATGGCGCCAAAGAGAGGCGGGAGGACACGGACAAGATCGCCAAAGAACAAGGGAAGCTGGTGGGGCGCAGTCGATGCGAGACCGAAGAGAAGAAAGAGCAGGCAGGCAAGAACGGCGTAGGTCAGGATGGCCCGCGATATGATGCGACGCAGGTCCTGGAGAAGACGGGTATCGGGATCATGCAGCCGACTGCCGATGCGCAAAGGGAGTTCATGACATCACCGGCTGCCCGTTGTTCCGACCCTATGCCTTGGCCATCAGGATCTCCAGAATGGCCTTCTGGGTATGGAGACGGTTCTCCGCCTGGTCGAAGACCACGGAGTGTGGTCCGTCGATCACTGCTGCGGAAATCTCCTCGCCGCGGTGGGCCGGGAGGCAATGCATCACCAGGGCGTCCGCGGATGCTGTCTTCATCAGCTTCTCGTCGATCTGGTAGCCGGCAAAGGCCTTGACCCGCTGCGCATGCTCCTTCTCCTGCCCCATGCTGGCCCAGACATCGGTATAAAGGATATCGGCCCTCGCGGCCGCCTTCTTCGGATCGCTGGTCAGGATGAGTTCCGACCCGGTCTGCGAGGCGACCTGTTTGGCCTCTCGCATAATGCCGGCGTCGGGCTCGTATCCCGGGGGGCAGGCCAGGGCCATATGCATGCCGACCTTCACGCAGGCCTCGATGAGCGAATGTGCCATGTTGTTCCCGTCGCCCACATAGCAGAACCGCAGACCCTTGAGCGCGCCGCGTTTCTCTCGGATGGTAAAGAGGTCAGCAAGGGCCTGGCAGGGATGGTGGAGGTCCGTCAGGCCGTTGATGACCGGGATGGATGCGTGCGTGGCAAGTTCCTCCACCGTCTTCTGGGCATAGGTGCGGATCATGATGCCGTCAAGGTAGCGCGAAAGGGTCTTTGCCGTGTCAGCAAGGGTCTCGCCACGGCCCATCTGGAGGTCTTGGGAGGAAAGGAAGAGCGCCTGGCCGCCGAGCTGGTACATCCCCACCTCGAAGGAAACCCGCGTCCGCGTAGAGGACTTCTCGAAGACCATACCGAGGGACCTTCCCCGGAGGGGATGATGCACGACGCCGTCCTTCTGGGCCTTCTTGAGCCAGGCGGAGCGTTCGAGGATATGCTCAATATCGTTGCTGCTGAGCTCGTTGATCGTGAGTAGGTTTTTCTTCATTGGGTCTCCAAAAGACGAATATCGGGCCGGCCACGGATGGACAGGGATTCACACAGATAGGAGCGCGGGCGTTGATATTCTTCTTCCTCGGGAATCCGGCCAAGTTCTCTCAGTGTCCATCAGGATCCATGGCGATGCCTACTATACGGTTGTCTCCGGTCCTAAAAGGAATAGGCGGCTTAGGAAAGCCGCCCGGAAATCGATCGTGCATCTTCTGACGATCAGCGCTTCTTGAATATCCCGCCCAGCACGTCGACCAGCTGGTCGATCTCCTCGTCGGTAACGATGAGCGGCGGCATGAACCGTAACACCGTGTTCACCGTGCAGTTGACCAGGAACCCTTCCTTCATGCAGGCAGCTACGATGTCCTTCCCTTCGAAGTCCAGCTCCATGCCGATCAGGAGACCCCTGCCGCGGACGGCCTTGATGAAGCTGTACTTCGCCTTGAGCGCGGAAAGCCTGTCGAGGAAATGTTTGCCCAACGCCTCGACGTTCTGGATGATGATGTTGTCCTCCAGCAGGGTGTCTAGCGAGGCCAGTCCTGCCGTACAGGCAAGGGGGTTCCCGCCGAACGTCGAGCCGTGCGCACCGGGTGTGAACGCAGCGGACACCTTGTCCGTTGCGAGGAGCGCACCGATGGGCATGCCTGCCCCGAGGCCTTTGGCCAGGGTCATCATATCAGGCGTGACGTTCTCATGTTCGTAGGCGAAGAGTCTGCCTGTGCGGCCCATGCCGGTCTGGACCTCGTCGAAGATCAACAGGGCTCCTCGCTGGTCGCAGAGCTGCCGCAGCGCCGCCAGATAGCCGGGGGCCGGCACATTCACCCCGCCCTCGCCCTGAATGGGCTCTACCAGCACGGCGCAGGTGCGGTCGGTGAAGGCCGCTTCGACCGCCTTCACGTCATCGAAGGGGACGTAGCGAAAGCCTGGGACAATGGGCTCGAAACCCTGGTGGAACTTCTCCTGCGCGGTCGCCGACACGGCACCGTAGGTCCGTCCGTGGAAGGAGCCGTGCATCGTGATGATCTCGAACCGGTCCTGCTTCAGCACGTCGCGGCTGTACCGTCGCGCGAGCTTGATGGCCGCTTCGACCGCTTCGGTGCCTGAATTACAGAAGAAGACCTTGTTGGCGAAGGACTGTTTCACCAGCGCCTTAGCCAGGGCGATCTGGGGCTCGATATGGTAGTGGTTCGAGACGTGCATCAGCCGCTGCGCCTGCTTCTGGAGTGCTACGACCACGCGCGGGTTACAGTGGCCGAGGTTGTCTACCGCGACGCCAGAGACGAAGTCGATGTACTCCTTCCCCTCGGAGTCGAAGACGCGCGTGCCCCGTCCTTTCACGAGCACCAGCGGCTGGCGACTGTAGGTGTTCATGAGGTACTGCTGCGATTCTTTGATGAGCTCGCTGGTGATCATGAGGTCATAAACCTAACACAACACCCAGGAAAAATCAAATAGAAAGTAGGCGAAGGGCGCGTGCAGCAGCTCACTTTCATCGTTGTCAGCGTGACCTTACCGTGCTAGAATTGGTGCCAGTGTTCGTGACGGGAGGACCAGGCATGGCCCGCTTGATGAGAGGTACGGAGCTGTCGTCGAAGATCATCGCAACGGTCAAGGAGGAGACCGAGCGGCTGTCCAAGCTCGGCATCCGGGCGGGTCTTGCGCTCGTTCTGGTCGGCGAGGAGCGCTCTTCCTTTATGTATTACCAGGCAATCCAGAGCGCGGCAATGCGGGCGGGTATCGACATCTTCAATCATACGCTGCCTGCGACATCGTCGCTGAACGAGATTCTGAACCTCGTGAAGAGCCTGAACCAGGACGAACGGGTGAACGGGATTCTCACGTTCATGCCGCTGCCGCGCCATATCGACACGCGTAAGGTGGTGAACGCCATCGCTCCGGAGAAGGACGTGGACGGCCAGGGCGCCATCTCCGTGGGGCGGTTGTCTGCCGACGAGTCCACGGCCCAGCTCTTCGAACCCGGCTTCTCGCTCGCGGCAAAGTCCACGTTCCTGCCGTGTACGCCCTACGGCGTGATGCGCCTCCTGGAGCAGCACGGCGTCGACCCGAAGGGGAAGAAGGCTGTTGTGGTCGGCAAGAGCCTGGCTGTGGGCAAGCCCCTTTCCATGATGCTGCTCGTCAGGGAGGCCACGGTCACGGTCTGCCATCGCGAGACGAAGGACCTGTCTGCGGAGACGCGTCAGGCCGACATCCTCTGCACCGCAGCGGGACGGCCGGGCCTCATCACCGGTGACATGGTGAAGGACGGTGCTGTGGTCGTGGACATCGGCATCAACGTCATGAACGACGGACGTACGCTCGGCGACGTGGACTTCGAGTCGGTCGCAAAGCGGGCCGCGCTCGTTACGCCGGTTCCGGGTGGTGTGGGACCCGTCACCATTGCCATCCTGCTGAAGAACACCGTGATATCCGCCAAGCGGATGGTCGGCGTAGGCTAATCGTCCCCCCCTCAGGAGAACATGCCGGAATCGCTCAGATCGAAATTCATGCGCTGGGGCTTCAACACGTTCCCTGCCTACTGTGCCACCGGCGCTCGCATTACCTATGTGGCGTCGGACTTTCGCGAAGTCCGGGTGAAGCTCCCGCTCACGTGGCAGACGCGGAACTACGTGGGCACTATCTTCGGCGGCAGCATGTACGCCGCAGTTGACCCCGTGTACATGCTGATGCTGATCAAGAACCTGGGCAAGGACTATATCGTGTGGGACAAGTCGGCCTGCATCACCTTCAAGAAGCCGGGTAGTACGACGCTCTTCGCCCGGTTCACGATCGATCAGAACGAGCTTGATGCCATCCACCAGGAGCTGGGGCACAGCCGGCATGTGGACCGGACCTACCATGTCGAACTGTCCGATGCAGAGGGCGTAGTGCATGCGTCGGTGGAAAAGGTGGTGTATGTGAGGAAGAAAACCCCTGGCGCACGGGAGAAGGGGTAGGATGTGGGCGGCAAGGTCATGATGAATCATACGCGTCTTTATCTTATCAGCGCCGTGATCCTTTTCACAGGAATGGCAAGCTCCGTGGCGATCTACGTGACCGCAGGCAGCGAAGAGGAAGAAGGCCAGCAGTATGAGATCATTGGCGGCAAGATCTATCCGGGCATGCAGGAACGGTCCAAGAAATACCGGCACGACCTGGAAGTGTACGGCGGAAAGGCGGCCGTGCTGGCGGACGACTTCAACCGGTGGTTCGAGGGACTCTGGCAGGGAAGGACGCTGGCGTTCACGGTGGCCTGCATATCAGCTCTCATCTCGTTGGGCTTCTTCCTGGCAGGAAGGTATGCGCGGCATGACGGGAACGTCGATGTCCGTCAGCATGAAGATGTGTCGTGAGAGACCGCTCGGATCCTTGCCGAGCATAAGATAGATGTGCGCTCTGGCTATCCTGTCATATCGAAGAGCAGAGCGGTGAAGCAATCGTGCAGCTGCGGCGAGATTGGCGTGCTCCCTCCCGTCGTTCGCAATTACAGCATAGGGAAAGAAAGGGTGCATTTCCATGAGCATATTGATCGGAGATGAGATCGAGAAAGCCTTGGGCGACAGTTCAATCAGGATCGAGCCCTTCGACCGGTCGCAGATCGGACCGGGTTCCATCGATCTTTCGGTGGGGAACGACTTCAGGATATTCAAAAAGAAGTTCAAGGTCTATCACGTGACGAATGATTCACGGTTCGAGGATATCACACGGAGCGTACATGTGCCGGACGGCAGTTTTATCGTCATCAAGCCTGGCGAGATGATCCTGGGGATCACGCGGGAACGAATCACCCTTGCCGACAATATCTCTGGCAGGCTCGAAGGAAGAAGCAGGTTCGCTCGCTTCGGCCTGGCCGTGCACGTCACCGCCGGCTTCATGCAGCCAGGCATCTCGAACCACCAGGTCCTGGAGATCGTCAACCTTGGGCACAGCCCGCTGGCCCTCTATCCGGGGACCAGAATCTGCCAGTTTGTCTTTGAGAGATGTGACGGGCATGCGAAGTATCAAGGAAGATTCGTCGGTCAGGTCAAGCCCTGAGCGCGAGTGCGTTCCTGCCTGTTCGGCTGTTCGGTGGCCCGATTAGGTCACGGCTCCCCTCACACCAGTAATATATGTACATTTTAAAAAAAGTTGCTTTTCTCTTCCGATGTGTGTATACTAGTTTTCAATAACCTACGTCGTCCAGTTCTGTGAAGGATAGCGTCCGGCTGTTCGTGCCCTATCGTTCGGGGGAGGGAAAAATGAAGAAAAAAGTGATCATCGTGGACGACAGTATCGCAGTTGCCAGGCAGCTCGAGAAGATCATTGCTGAGAGCGACGAATTTGAAGTGCTTGCTCAGGCGAGGAACGGCGCCGAGGCCATCAAGCTGTACCAGGGGAAGAAGCCGGACATCGTGTGCATGGATATGAACATGCCCCTAATGGACGGGCTGACCGCGCTCAGGACGCTGTTGGCGCTCGATCGGTCCGCGAAGGTCGTCATGATTACGTCCCTCGGCGGTGTAGGCGACAAGTACACCGAAGCGCTGAAACTGGGTGCGCGGGATGTCATCTCAAAACCGTTTCAGCCCGAGGATGTGCTGCGCGTCCTCCGCGCGCTCTAGAGTCCGGCGCAACCGATATCTCACCTATCCGAGGAGAACCTCCATGGCAGTCAAATTTTTCGGTCAATATTTGATAGAAAAGGGGGTCGTATCGCGCGAAGGTCTTCTGAAGGCGGTGGCACTGCAGGACTCTGTCAATCTCAAGTTCGGAGACATGGCGCGCTCCATGGGCCTCATCACCGACGCGGACATCGATCGGGTGCATGATGCCCAGAAGACGAAGGACCAGCATTTCGGCGAGATGTGCCTGAGCCTCGGCATCCTGACGAAGGAGCAGATGCAACAGGTTCTGGCGCGGCAGAAAGTTACCCATCTCTACATAGGAGAGGCACTTGTAAAGGTGAATGCCATTCGGGACGAGGATTTGGCGCGGCACCTCGCGGCGTTCAAGGCCGACCAGGCGCCGTACGCAGTCGAGGCCGTTGCCATACCGAAGGGGGTTCCCCATGCCTACCTTTGGGAGATAGCAGCGGATCTCAGCTACAAGATGTTCAGCCGCGTGGTCAATCTTACCTTCAGGCGGGGCGCCTGCACCAGCATAACATCAATGGACCGCAATGACGTGGTCGTCGCGATGCAAATGCACGGCACGGTTGAAGCACGATACGTTCTCTCCGTGTCCGCCGGCGTCCGCGACCAGATCGCGCGGGCCATCCTGAAGGAACAGGACGTTTCAAAAGAGCCCCGTGAGGTTCTTGTGGATGCCGTCATGGAGTTGATGAACATAGCCTGCGGGAACATTGTTGCAAAAGCAGTGCAGATGGGGTATGCCATCGAGATCGCTCCGCCCGTCATTGTTGCGGCTCCGCTCGCCGCGCCTGCCAGCGGCTGCGCTCTTCTGTTCCCGCTCCACACGGCGGAAGAACGCGTGGAGGTAGGGATCTTCATCGAAAAGAAATAGCGTCCTGCCGAGAGAGAAGACAAAACAACGCCTGCCCGATCGATCGTCCGGGCAGGCGTTGTTGTTTCCAAATTCAGAACGAGCCCTCTACTTCGGCACGACCCTGAGCTCCAGCGAGTTCGCAGTCGAACTCGTGACCTCTACAGAGAAGGTCCCGAAGTCCTTCAGAGACAGCTCGTCGGACAGGGCCTGGGCGCTTGTCTTCGAATCTACCGAGATCTTGGCCACGCCGCCCGCGAAGCTCCGCTCGTGCAAATCCTTGATGCCCCGCACCTGGCTCCGGAGCACGTCCTTGAATTTGACGAACTGGGTCTTGCTGGCGAGGCCGGTGATGGTGATGTTCACGGACCGCGTGCCGCCCGTTTCCCGGGCGTACTGGGCCAGGATCTTGCCCATCAACTGGTCGGCTGCGTCAGTGGACGCCTTCTTGAGCGCGTCGTTCCCCGCCGTGATCTCGCTGATATGCACGGCTGCTGCATGGGTCGTCGCCGTAGCAAGCACCTGGCCCGTGTCGGTGCGGACAGCGCGGAGGGTGAGGTCGGCCTGGACCGACTTGAGACCTCCGCCCACGTTCCCATAGAGCTTCGCGAGCCCCTTGCCGATGATGACCACCTCGGCATCGGCCTGCGTGCCGAGGGTCTTGGCCTGCTGGACCGAGAGGTCCTGGACATTGTAGGCCTGGGTCACCTTCATCTCCTTGGAAGCGACCTGGTGGTCGATCATCTCGAAGCCCTTCTGGGCGAACAGGTCCATGAGCGTATTGTCAATGATGCTCATATCGGCCTGCTGACCCTGCACCGAGCCCCACCACCAGGCGTACCATTCCTGCCCCACGTTCTGCTCGGCCACGAGGATCATGGTGCGAGGCTTGTGCACCTGGCCCAGAAGAATACCGATTGCCGAGAGATCGTCGCTCAGTCGGGAGAGCGAAACCTCGGCGTTGATGGTGACGCGCAGGAGGTTGTCCTCCTTCACTTCTTTCACGATGTTGTACCGCCTGATGTAGCCTTTCGTCTGCTGCAGGATCTTGTCGCTGATGACCTGGTAGTTCTCCACCTGAGTCTGGGAATCGATAAGGGTGCCGATGGCCTGTTCCACGGCGCGCGTCTGTGCGTCGGTGATGGCAGCGTCGCGTGCGATGTCCATGTTCCCGCCCTGCACCACGGCGACACCTTCCGCTGTCACTGTCCGCGATTCCTGCGCCAGCAGCGCTGATGCGGAGAGCACGAGAAACAGCAGGAAAAACGACATGCGGATGAAGCGGATCATTCTTGCCTCCTTGAGGTGGAAACGCAGATGGATCATCCTGTGCAGGATAGAAAAACTATACCAGAGACCCCGTATCGGGTCAAGGGAACGATCACGATATGGGATCGCATCGGAGGTGAATGTTCACACATAATTCTGGATATTTCGGGGCGTAGATGATAGAATTTGAAACATCGTCGAGCAAGGAGGATCTAACGTGCCGAGGTTGTCCGTGAATGTCGACCATATCGCCACGATCCGCCAGGCCCGGAGAGGCGATGAGCCTGATCCGATCGCTGCCGTCGTGCTTGCAGAACTTGCCGGCGCTGACGGGATCATCATGCATCTGCGGGAGGACCGCCGACATATCCAGGACCGCGACCTTCGCTTGGCGCGCCAGACCGTTCGCACTAAGCTGAACCTCGAGATGGCCGCCACCGAGGAGATGCAGCGTATCGCCTTGGAGGTGAAACCGAACATCGTGACCCTTGTTCCGGAGAAACGCGAGGAGCTTACCACCGAAGGCGGACTCGAGGTCTTTGCCCGCATCGAAGTCCTCAAGCCTTTTATCGGCCGCATGCAGGAAGGAGGCATTCCCGTGAGCCTCTTCATCGATCCGGAGGAACAGCAGGTCTCAGCTGCGAAGAAGACCGGAGCAGCCTGGATCGAGATCCATACCGGCGCCTATGCGAACGCGAAGACAGAGCAGGCCCGCAGTGCCGAGTTTGCGAAGATCGTGGAGTCGGCGAAGCTAGCCGCAAGCCTGGGGCTACGGGTCGGTGCCGGGCACGGCTTGAACTACGTGAACGTCAAGGGCATCGTGCGCATTGCCGAGATTGAGGAGCTGAACATCGGCCACAGCATCATGTCGCGTGCCGCACTGGTCGGCATCGACAGGGCTGTGCGCGAGATGATTGTGCTGGCCGCCCACTAACACGGTCGCCATAGAGGAACGGAGATACAGAGAAAGGCGATTTTGGTCGCGGATGAACAGGAACGGACGCAGCTACCGCTAGCCTCCTCGTGGGTGCGCGTCAATCCGTGGCATAGAGCTATCCTGGGGAAGAATATATATGATCATCGGCATCGGAGTGGACCTGGTAAAGATCAGCCGCATCGAGAAGGCGGGGAAAGGTCATCCTGGATTTCTGGAGCGCGTGTTCACGCAGCGGGAGCGGGACTACTGCGAACGACAGAAGTTCCCCGCCCAGCATTATGCGGCCCGATTCGCTTCGAAGGAGGCTGTTCTGAAGGCTTTCGGTACCGGTCTTTCGGCCGGCATGAAGTGGACGGACATCGAGGTTCTGCATGGCGAAGGAGGCGGGCCGATCGTCAACATCAACGGCGCTGCAAGGGATCTGGCCGACCTTAAGGGCGTGAGGCAGATCATGCTGAGCTATTCCCACGACGATGGCTATGCGGTTGCCCATGCGGTGCTGATCGGCGCGCGGTTCGGAACGGCCGATATTCGTAGCGAGGCATGATACTATAGAAATAGGGCTAAGATAGATCTCGCAGAGTCGCAGGGTTCGCGGTAAACGTCAAGTGCCAGAGGTTTCTTTTGCGAAGGCGCCGAGACGCAAGGAAAGGACTGATAAAGAATTTGATCTGGCTGTCTGCGGTCCTTCGCGAGCGTTGCGGCTTTGCGAGAGAACAAGATCGTATTTTCGGGTTTTGGTCCACTTGTAAATAATACCATCATGAAGCTTGCCACGGCACAAGAGATAAGGAACATCGACCGCCGGGCCGTCCGGGACTTCGGCATCCCGGGCCTGGTCCTGATGGAGAACGCGGCTGCGGCCATCATGGCTGAGATGGAGCGGTTCTTTGGCGGTCTGGCGGGTGTGAATGTCGGCATCCTCTGCGGGAAGGGGAACAACGGCGGCGATGGCCTGGCCCTCGCCAGGAGGCTGCGCATCCGGGGAGTTCCGGTGCGCGTGGCACTGCTCGCGCCTTTCACTTCCCTCCAGGGCGAAGCGAAGGTGAACCTTGCCATCCTCAGGAAGACAGACGTGGAGGTCGTTCCGAATGCCTCCATAAAGGCCATCGCATCGCTTGTTGAGTGGTCAGACGTGCTTGTCGATGCAATGCTTGGCGTTGGCCTCTCGTCGGCTCTCAAGGGAAACTACGCCTTTGCCGTCGAACTGCTGAACGCTGCGGGACGGCCGGTGGTCGCGGTTGATGTGCCGACAGGCGTGAACAGCGATACCGGGGAAGTGATGGGATCCGCGGTGCGTGCTGACCTCACGGTCACCATGGCGCTTTCAAAACGGGGCCTGGTGCTCTTTCCCGGCGCCTCCCATGCCGGGAAGGTGCGGGTGGCAGATATCGGTATTCCACCCGAGGTCATAGAGAAGGAGAACGTCAAGGTCAGCCTGCTTGAGGCCCATGACCTCTGGGGCATGATTGCAGACCGGCCGCGTGACGCCCACAAGGGAGACCTGGGCCATCTTCTGGTCATCGGAGGATCGCTCGGCAAAGCGGGCGCCGCGGTGATGGCGGCTCGTGGGGCTCTCCGGAGCGGCGCAGGCCTTGTCACCGTAGCAGCACCGTCGGGCATCGTCGCAGTCATCCAGCAGCAGATTACCGAGGCCATGTGCTTCCCCACCGCCGAGAGCATCGACGGCACGCTCGGCGTGGGCGCTGATGAAGAGTTGGCCAAGGCCGCGAACGGCAGGAGTGCCTGCGCCATCGGACCAGGCCTGACCACTCATTACGAGACCGTCCAGGTCGTGAGGTCGCTAATCCCGAACATCCGCGTCCCCATGGTCATTGATGCAGACGGCGTCAACGCACTTGCAGGCTCGCCGGGCATCCTGAAGAGGGCAAAGGCACCGGTGGTCGTTACGCCTCATCCCGGAGAGATGGCCAGGCTGCTCGGGATGAGAACGTCAGAGGTCCAGAAGGATCGCATCGGCATTTCGGAGAGGTTTGCGCGGGAGTATCGTGTCACGTTGGTGCTAAAAGGGGCGGGCACGGTCGTGGCCCTCCCCTCGGGCGACGTCTTCGTGAATACCACGGGTAACCCTGGCATGGCAACGGGCGGAACAGGCGACGCCCTGACCGGCATCATCAGCAGCCTCCTCGCCCAAGGCTATGGATCTGTCGGGGCGGCGGGTCTCGGCGTCTATCTTCATGGTCTCGCCGGTGACCTTGCGGCGAAGGAGAAGGGCGAGACAGGCATGATCACCGGTGACCTGATCGAGAAGATACCGGAAGCGATCAAGATCATCAATGAGCAATCACAGACGAACAGCGATGAGGACGGCTGAGGACAGGGGAAGTCTTTGCCAGGCCCCATCGTTGCGATGGTTCTCTCTAGTATTATTCATCTATGGTTCGGAAAGAGGTTCTCCATGCTTACCGCGAAGGATATTATGACCAAAGATGTTGTTACGGTGAAACCCGACACATCGCTGGAAGAACTGGCTGGGCTTCTCGTGAAGAACCAGATCAGCGGGGCGCCTGTCGTGGACGCCACAGGAACGCTCTACGGCATCGTGACGGAGAACGACCTAATCGCGCAGAATCGGAGGCTTCATATCCCGACGGTGGTGAGCTTTCTTGACGCGGCGATTTATCTCGAAAGTTCAAAGAAGTTCGCCGAAGAAGTGCGCAGGGTCACGGCCACGAAGGTGGGCGAGATTTGCAGCCGCAAGGTCGTAACGGTCACGGAGGACACGAGCCTCACGGACATCGCGACCATCATGGCCGAAAAGAATATTCACATCCTGCCCGTCGTCCGTTCCGGGGCGGTCGTCGGCATCGTCGGAAAGCGCGATGTGGTCCGTGCCGTTGCGGGACAGGGTGCCTGATGTTCAGCGTCATCACGTCGAGCACGGAGCAGACCGAGGGCCTTGGGCGCATCGTCGGAGAGCTCCTGGAACCCGGCGACCTTGTCTGCCTGTACGGAGACCTCGGGGCAGGGAAGACCCATTTCTCTTTCGGCATTGCCCAGGGCTTGGATGTGCATGAACAGTACGTCCCCAGTCCGACGTTCACGTTCGTGAACGAATACCGGGGGCGCATCCCGTTCTACCACATCGACCTTTACCGTCTCACGGACCCCTCGGAGCTTGAAGGGATAGGGTTCGATGAGTATATTGATTCTGACGGAGCCACGGTGATAGAATGGGCCGAACGGGCAGAGGGGCAGCTTCCGGGCGAGATGCTGAGCGTCTATATGTCCCATGTCTCCGAGTCGAGCCGGGAGATCGGATTTTTTTCTGAGGGTGCGCGCTACGGGAAACTCCTTGAGGATGTGAAGCAGCATATCAGGGGCAAGTATATCGAGAACAAGGTATAGGATGAAAGAGATCGGCATCATCGCCAAGGACGCCCCGAAGGCAGTGGAGGCGGTGCGAAGGCTTTCCCGCTGGCTTTCCGCGCGCGGCAAGAAGGTTTTCATCGAGGAAAGCACTGCCGCAGCACTGGGCGTGCCGGGACATCGTGCACAGGGCCTTCCAGCGACCGTGGACATGATCATCGCGCTGGGCGGCGACGGAACGCTCCTGTCCGCGGCTAGGCTCGTCGCGGCGTCGAAGAGGAACGTTCCCATCTTCGGCGTCAACCTCGGGAGCCTTGGGTTCATGGCAGAGGTTTCGCTCGACGAACTCTACGCCAACCTGACAAAGGCCATGGCCGGAAAGCTTGGCTTCGAAGAGCGCATGATGCTGACCGCGACAGTGCTCCGGGCGGGGAAAAGGCTCGCGGAGAACACCGTCCTGAACGAAGCCGTGGTCAC
>JBAIYC010000295.1:0-21188 GCA_037916085.1 Nitrospirota bacterium
ATCGGGGGATCGCGAAGCTGCCGGTGCTGCTGCTCATATCGGCCGTGCTCCTGCTCTTCCTGCTCCCGAAGTTCGTCACGAGCACCTACACCCTCCACATCATGATCCTAATCTTCATCAGCGTCATCACAGGCTCGGCCTGGAACCTCCTGGGAGGCTATACAGGCCAGTACTCCGTGGGCCACGCAGCCTACTTCGGCCTTGGCTCCTACACGACCATGGTCCTGCTGCAGTATCACCACCTCCCGCCCTGGTACGGCGCCTGGGCCGGCGTCGCCGTCGCCGTCGTTATCGGCCTCATCATCGGCTCGATCTGCTTCCGTCTGCGGGGGCCCTACTTCGTCCTTGCGTCGATCGCCGTGGCTGAGATCTTCCGCGTCTCGGCCCTGAACCTCACGAACCTGACGAACGGCGCGGAGGGCATCCTGCTCACCGAGATCCCGCCGCTCAGGGTAGGCGGGACGGTCGTCACCGATTTCCTTTCCAAGGTCCCCTTCTACTACACCGGCCTCGTGATCGTGATCGCCGTGATCCTCGCGACCTGGCTGGTCCAGAACTCGAAGCTGGGGTACTATTTCCAGGCCATCCGGGAGGACCAGGACGCCGCACACTCGCTCGGCATCAACCTGACCCTTTACAAGAACGCCGCACTCGCCATCTCCGCGGCCTTCACCTCCCTCGCGGGCAGCCTCTACGGTCTCTATGTCGGATTCATCGACCCCGGCACGGTGCTGGACCTTGGTCTTTCGGTCCAGATCGTCATGACCTGCATCATTGGCGGCATCGGCACGATCTTCGGCCCGCTGATCGGCGCCGTGGTCCTCGTGCCCTTCTCCGAAGCTCTGCGCAGCAACGTCATCGCCCAGGCGATCATCGACTCCGGCCTGGTGAAGGAGGATTCCCCTGTCGGTACCTTCCTGAAGGAACAGCTCTCCCATGCCCACCTGCTGATCTACGGCATCCTGCTGGTCGTTGTCATCCTCTTCATGCCCGATGGGGTGCTGGGCTTCATCAGGAAGCTGGCGACGAAACGGCGGAAAGGGGCAGCCTGATGGCGATCCTGGAGATCAAGCGCGTCAGCAAGTTCTTCGGGGGGCTGGCCGCCAATTCCGACGTATCCTTCACCGTCGACCGGGGCATGATCATGGGGCTCATCGGCCCGAACGGTGCGGGCAAGACGACACTGTTCAATTGCATCACCGGCTACTACCCGCCGTCCCGCGGAGAGATCGTCTTCGACGGACGGCGCATGAACGGCCTCCATCCCGATGCCGTCTGCAAGCTCGGCATGGCCCGCACGTGGCAGAAGGTGCGGCCCCTCGCCAAGATGACCGTGCTGGACAACGTCGTGGTCGGCGCGCTCTGCCGTACCAATTCGCTCAGCGTCGCGCGGAAGATCGCCCGCGAGCAGCTTTCCGTCGTCGGCATGTCGGCCCGGGCAGACGTCCTCTCCGGGGGCCTCCCTATCGGCGAACGCAAGAAGCTGGAGGTGGCCCGTGTGCTTGCCACGAAACCGAAGCTCGTGCTGCTCGACGAGGTCATGGGAGGACTCAACCCGGCCGAGAGCGAAGAGATCATCCGGCTCATCCTCGACATCAGGAAGCTCGGCATCACCCAGATGGTCATCGAGCACAATATGAAGGTAATCATGCGCATCTCCGACCGGATCGTGGTCCTGAACTCCGGCGAGAAGCTGGCTGAGGGCACTCCGCAGGAGATCGTTTCGAACCCCGCGGTCGTCCAGGCCTATCTCGGAGAGAGCAATGCTTAGGATCGAGAACCTCAGCTTCAGCTATGGAGACCTGCAGGTGCTCTGGGACGTGAGCATCGAGGTGCGCGAGGGGGAGGTCGTGACCGTGGTGGGTGCCAACGGCGCGGGAAAGTCCACGCTGCTCAAGAACACCTCGCGTCTCCTGCGGCCCCGGGCCGGCAGTATCCTCTTTGGCGATGCGGATCTTTTACGATGCGAGGCGCACGAAGTGGTGGAACTGGGCGTCGTGCAGGTGCCCGAAGGCCGGAAGATCTTCCCGGAGATGACCGTGACGGAGAACCTCCGCATGGGGTCCTACAGTGCGCGGGCACGGGCCAAGCGCAGCCAGAACCTGGACCGGGTGTTTGCGCTCTTCCCGCGGCTCAAGGAGCGGGAGAAACAGCTCGGCGGCACCATGTCGGGCGGCGAGCAGCAGATGCTCGCGATCGCACGCGGCCTGATGGCCGACCCGAAACTGCTGCTGCTCGACGAGCCGTCACTCGGCTTGTCGCCGCTCTTGGTCACGTCGATCTTCGAGATCATCGCCGAGATTCGGAAGCAGGGCGTTACGATCCTGCTCGTTGAGCAGAACGTGTTCCAGTCCCTCCGGGTCGCAGACCGCGGCTATGTGCTCGAGACCGGAAGGGTCGTGCTGAAGGACCGCGGCGATGCGCTCCTGAACAACGAGCATGTGAAGAAAGCGTACCTGGGAATGTAGCCGGGGAATCGATTTGAGACTTGAGATTTCAACTCTGAAATTTCAACTGTGAAAATCCGGTTTTTGTTTCTTCTGGGAGGTGCTTATGTTCGTATCCGACTGGATGACCGCAAAGGTGTTCACCGTCAACCCCGATGACTATTTGTCCGATGCGATCGCCATCATGAAGGAAAAGGGCGTCAAGCACGTCCCCGTCGTGAAGGGAGGCAAGCTGAAGGGCATCCTGTCGGACCGGGACATCAAGGAGTACACCCCGTCGAAGGCCACGTCGCTCGACATCTACGAGCTGCATTACCTGCTGGCCAATACAAGGATCCGGGACGTCATGAAGACGAGGGTCACGACGACCGCTCCCGAGACGCCCGTGGAAGAGGCTGCCATGATCATGCTGGACAACAATATCGGCTGCCTGCCGGTCCTCTCTGATGGAGAACTCTGCGGCATCATCTCGGACAAGGACATCTTCCACGCACTCGTGGACATCACCGGCGTGCGCCATGGCGGCCACCGCATCTGCGTCATGCTGGAGGACCGCGCCGGTTCCATCCGCGAAATCGCCGATATCATCAGGAAGTACGGATACCGTCTCCTCGGCATCCTTACTTCCTATGAGGGTGTCAAGGCCGGTCTGCGCAGGGTCGTGATCAGAACCAGCGAGAAAGGCAACTTCAAGGGCCTGAAGGCAGAACTGGAGGAGCAGTACCGGGACGTCCAGATCCTTAAATGAAGAGGCAGGGCACCCGCCTATCGGGACCGCTCCTGGGAAAAAAGAGAGGACCTACCGCTTCCCCTTTCCCGTTCTGATGGCCTGCAGCCGTTTCATCAGCTGCTCGCCGGTCAGGGTGTTCAGCACGTCCTTCTTCTCGGCCCATCCCCTCCGGGCCACCGAAACCCCATATGCCATAAAATCGAACTGACTCGTTACGTGCGTGTCCGTGCTGATGACGAGCGGCACGCCCAGGTCTTTCGCCATCCGCACATGGCTGTCGTTCAGGTCCAGCCGGAGCGGATAGGCATTCACCTCCATCGCCACACCGTACTTCGCCGCTTCCCTGAGCACCGCCTCCATGTCAACGTCGTAGGCTTCCCGTTCGCCGATGAGCCTTCCCGTGGGATGGGCGATCACCGAGACAAAAGGATGGCGGACAGCAGCAAGCAGCCGCCTCGTGATCTGCTCCCGTGGCTGGCTGAAACCCGAGTGTATCGAGGCGACAACGATGTCGAGGCCGG
This sequence comes from Nitrospirota bacterium, assembly GCA_037916085.1. Taxonomy (GTDB): domain Bacteria; phylum Nitrospirota; class UBA9217; order UBA9217; family UBA9217; genus JAKAHZ01. The sequence goes on from JBAIYC010000295.1 coordinate 3,699, forward strand.
CAAGCGCTTCGTCCGGAAGGTCCAGCCTGCCGTCCGATCGTATATCGATCTCCGTCCCCTTGAGGATCCGAAAGCCCTTCAGGCCTGAACGGGCAGCGTCGATCAGCTTCCCCTGCTCAGCCAGCCGTTTCTCGTCCAGGCCGTGGGCCACGCCCAGCCCCTTGGTGTGGTCCGTAACGGCGACATAGGCGTACCCGCGCTTCCGGGCCGCATCGACGATCGTGTCGAGGTCGTGGCTTCCGTCCGACCATTTTGTGTGCACATGGAGGTCCCCCCGGATATCATCGATCGAAACAAGCTCCGGCAACCGTCCTTCCCGGGCAGCTGCGATCTCTCCCGTATCCTCCCGCAGCTCCGGCGGGATGTACGGAAGCTTGAGCGCCTTGTACATCTCCTCCTCGGTCCTGCCGCCGATCCGCTTTTCGTCCCGTTCCCGGAACACGCCGTACTCATTGAGCTTGAGCCCCGCCTTGACCGCCATCTCGCGGAGACGGATGTTGTGCTCCTTGCTGCCGGTAAAATACTGGAGGGCCGCGCCGAAGGAGTCCTCTGCCACGACCCGCAGGTCCACCTGAACGCCTTCTTCGGTGATGATGGAAGACTTCGTTTCCCCCTTCGCTACGACCCGGTCGACCATCGGAAGCCTCACAAAGAGGTCCATCACTTCCGGTGCTTTTTCCGATGTAACGAGGATGTCAATATCCCCGACCGTCTCCTTCCGACGCCGGATGCTTCCCGCGACCTCTATCCGGTCAACGGCCGCCCCCTCCTTCAGTTTCGCCACGATGCTTTCGGCCAGCGGCAGCACCCTCCCCAGCGGCCTCCGCTCGGAGCCGCGCTTTACCAGTTGAATGCCCTTCCGGATGTTCTCGATCGTCTTCTCCTGGATGCCGGGAAGCCCCGCGAGCTTGCCGGACGCGATGGCCCGCTCAAGCTCGTCGACGCTCTTCACTTTGAGCTTCTCGTGGAACTGTTTTGCTTTCTTCGGTCCCAGGCCGGGGATCTTCAGGAGTTCCAGAACGCCGATCGGAATGTCCTTTTTCAGCTCCTCGAATTTTGCGATCTTCCCGGTCTTGACGAATTCCGCAACCTTGCCGGCAAGGTCCTTGCCGACGCCCGGCACGGCGACAAGCTCTTCCTCCGTGAGCGTGGAAACGTCCCGGGCAAGACCGTCAAGGTTCTGCGCGGCGCGTCGATAGGCCCGGATGCGGAAGACGTTCTCGCCCTTCATCTCCAGGAGCTCGGCGATCTCGTTGAAGATCTCTGCGATTTGCTGGTTCTTCATGGAAAAGCCCCTAAACCGTTGCTATTCCACCACGGAGACACTGCGTCACGGAGAACGGCGGGTCACGTGATGCTTTGACACTTCTCCGTGACCTCTGTGACTCAGTGGTCAGACAGACCTTGCTCTTGCATCAAGACAGTGCCGATGAATATGGGGACATCCCTGCTTCATACTGAAAAGGCCGAGGCATTCCAGCCCCGGCCTTGATCTTCCTCGTCTCATCATGTTCCCGCGTCTGAGCTACGCCGCCAGCTTCCGCTCCGGGCGAACGGTGAACTCCTTCTCCAGGAACTCCAGCCGCTCCACGATACCCGTGTACTCGAGCTCCGCCATGGGCAGCATGGCCGCGCCGAAGAACCCCTGCTTTCGCATGTCCGCCGCCTTCTCGGCAACGCGGTCCCGGACCCTGTCCCAGAAGGGATGGGCAAAGGCGTCAACCGGGCCGGTCAGCTTCCCTTCGTGCATGGAGTAGGCCGCACAGCTCACCACCGGCGGGCCGTCGAAATAGCTGATGCCCGAGTTCTGCCTGACCGGCATGAGCGGCATGTTGTGGGAACCCCGCATCCCGCCTGCGACGAAGTGGCCGATCTCGAACGGGGCAAGCACTTCGCCCGTGGCAGGGAAGTTCATCTGCGTGCGGACCAGCATCACCGGATCGTCCTTCCCCGTGTACTTGCCCGCGATGTTATGGAGCCGGGACGTGGCCACGGCCGCAGCCTGCTCATTCGTCGCCCGCGTCCAGACCGACTCGACAACGAACCGTTCGCCGTCCCGCAGCAGGGTCGCGATATCGTAGATCTGCTCCGGAGCGTTCAGTTCGATCACCCGGTCCCCCTCGGTGTAGTTCACGTCCATGATCACGAACCGGTATCCCTTGCTGATCTTGGGCGAAAGGATCAGGCCCGGCGTGTTCATGACATCGGTGAACATGAGGTAGAGCGGCAGGTTATAGGCGCCCGGGTCGGTCTTGTCCGCTGCAAAGAACAGGAACGGCTCGTTCGGCCGTTCGTCGAACTCCATTTCCGCCACCGCCGGACCCATGCCGCGCACGTTCCCTGAGAAGGCATCCTTCAAAAGGTCCTGCCCGGCGCCATACAGGCCCTCGGCCTTCGCCACCTCGGTGCCGACGACAAAGGCATCCCAGGCAAGCTTGTGGACCTGGCTGTTCCCTTCCCCGCGGGTATGGGTCATCAGGATCGCCACATCATCTCCCGTATGGCTGATCCTGCTGTCGATCAGAAGCCCCCGCCCTTTCTCCCGCACGTACCGTTCGACCTCGGCGAGCAGCCGGTCCGAGGGCTGAATATGCCCTCCAATTGAACCAATATCAGCCTTGATCACACTCACGGTCATTTTCATAGCTCCTCCTTCTCCGCAAATGGTTGCGGACCCGTGAAATATCATCAACGCCTTTCGTCGGTGAAATCTAGTTAAATGATAGCACAGACGGATGGGGCCGGGGTGGACACTGAGACGTGCGCTTCGGCGGGGTGACCAGCTGAGGCGAGTACCTTCGTCGGCAGACGGATCAGGCGATATCGGAGACCTTCCAGATCACTTCGAAATTGCAGATAATCACATCGGGCAGGCCGCTACGGTCCGTTACGATCTTTCCCCCGGCGTCCAGTGCAAGGAGCAGGTCGTTGGCCTTGAGAAGCGACCCGTCATAGCCCAGGGCCCAGAGCCGCTCGATGGTCCTCTCCAGATAGGCCTTGCTCCGGGCTTCGGTGATGATCTTCCTGCGGACCGCCCGGACAAGATCGACCGGGGTGTACAGCGCATCCTCGTGCTCGGCCACCCATTCGTCGGGACCGTTGTAGTAGCCGCGGATCGTGATGTAGTTGTGTTCTGCAGCAAGCACAGGATTCCCATCGATATCGATGACTCCTCGGTGGGACTGGTACCTTCGCGGGTCGGCAGAGATCTCCACCTTCAGGCTGCCGGTCTCGTAGATGGCACGCACATAGGCGGCATGGATCCCTTTCTGGTTCAGGTCCTGGGAGATGGAGAACTCCTCGAAGGGGCTGTTGATACCATTCCGACGCATCGTTTCGAGCTCTGCAGGACTGTACCTGCTGTCCGCCGGGAACTCGCCGACGCGCGACGTCTTCCAGACAAGATGGATATTGTCCTTCGTGACGGTGTAGAACACCTCGTTCGTATCGGACAGGCTGAGCGACGGCGTCTTGCGCCACCGTTCCGGGAGGAAGTAGTCGAAAAGACGGGCGTTCTTGCCCACGACCCACATGCGGCCGCCGGTGCTCTCGGCGTGGCCGAAGATGTACGGCACGCCGAAGATCTCGGTACGCGACAGGTGCGGCGGGAGCGGCGTCGGAGCGAGCCGGTCCCGCATATGGTCAAGGTAGGTGTGGCGCCGTGATGCCTTCACCCGGTCCTCGTGCTCCGGCGTCCGGAACAGCAGCTCGTAGTCGATCACCGAGTACTTGCCCGCCTCCAGCAGCCGGTAGACCATGTCCACCTGCTCGGCAGCGGCGTCTCCGTTCCCCGCGGCGCCGGCCTGCTCGATCCGGTCGCAGTCCTCCTCGTCGAGGATGACGTGCTCGGGTTTCATGTCCGCCATGACATAGCCCTTCTTCCCCAAATCGTGAAGCGCCTTGGCCTGCATGGTCTTCAGATGATGCACGATGTCAGGCATCTCGATCCGGATCTCTTCGAAGACCTCGATGAGGTTCTTTCCCCGGATCCACTCGTAGACCAGTTTGTACTGTTTCAGGATGTCGAGGTCGATGCCGGGATGACGCGCATGGATCCGGTTGATCTTGGCACGCGACCTGCCGCTCTGCCAGAGCTGCATCGTCTGCGGAGGAACATAGATCGCCAGGGGGCGTTGCACCCGGACCCATTCGACGCGCTGGGAGAGCTGCTTGTCGCCCATTTCCATCACCAGGGCGAACTCCTCCCAGGGGCTGTTGAACTCGGCGCTCATGAACTCCTGAAGCGTATGTGTGTTGAGCGGCACGTCCTCGCCCACCCGGTTGTGCTTCACGACAAGGTCCAGGTGGGTGCCGTGGAGCTTGCGCGTGGGCACGCGGTAGACGGAGCTGGTCCCCAGGAGCTTCACCCGGTGCTTCGTGAACCAGGCCTCTTCGTACCAGTTCTTGATCTCCAGATGTTCCTGATGGGGCTCGGCGTGGCGGGTCAGGTACAGATCGCCTCCGTCCTCGGTCTTCGAGTGAAGGTAGACGACGCCTAGGACGTTCACGAGTGAGGTATGGGAAGCGGTAGGGCGCATGCTCTAGAAAAAAATACCGCAAAGATCTGTGGGACGCAAGGCCTTTTGTCCGCCCATGGCGGTCCTCGCGTACTGCGCGTCTTCGCGGTTCAATAACATCCGTATCGATCTCTTGTCGTCGTTTCTCTCGGCGTCCTCGTTCCTCCACGACTGCGTCTTATCCCTGCACTACCCCAGCCGTTTCTTCATCTCCTCCAGCTGCTTCCTGAGCCGCTCCGGCAGACGCTCGCCGAAGAGGGCGAAGTGCTTTTCGATGTCCGGGATCTCGGCCTTCCATGCCGCAAGGTCGACATGCATCAGCTCCTTCATGTTCTCCGCCGGGATATCGAGACTCGAGAGATCGAGGTCGCCGTCCTTCGGCATGAGCCCGATGGGTGTCTCCTTCGCCCCGACCTTTCCGTCCACACGCTGGCACATCCACTTGAGCACGCGGCTGTTGTCGCTGAACCCTGGCCAGAGGAACTTTCCGCCGCTGCTCTTCCGGAACCAGTTGACATAGAAGATGCGGGGCGCCTTGTGCCCCAGCGTGTCTCCCATGGTGAGCCAGTGCGTAAAGTAGTCGCCCATGTGGTAGCCGCAGAAGGGCCTCATGGCGAAGGGGTCGCGCCTCAGGTTCCCCACCGCGCCGATATTGGCCGACGTGGTCTCGGATGCAGCGGTCGCTCCCAGGAACACGCCGTGGTCCCAGGAGAACGCTTCGGTCACGAGCGGAACGACGCTCGACCTTCTGCCGCCGAAGATGAAGATGTCGATGGGAACCCCCTCGGGGTTCTCCCAGTCAGGGGAGATCACCGGGCACTGGCCTGCCGGTGCCGTAAAGCGGGCGTTGGCGTGGGCAGCGTCCTCCTTGGAGGCTGGCGTCCAGTCCCTGCCCTTCCAGTCGATTGCGTGCTTCGGGCTGTCGTCGGTCATCCCCTCCCACCACACGTCGCCGTCGTCGGTGAGTGCGCAGTTCGTGAAGATGATGTTCTTTTTGAGCGTGTCCATGGCCATGGGATTGGTGCCGTAGGACGTGCCGGGCGCAACGCCGAAAAAGCCGCTCTCGGGATTGAGGGCATGGAGCCGGTCGTCGGTCCGGATCTTCATCCAGGCGATGTCATCGCCGATGCACTCGCACTTCCAGCCCTTGATCGCCGGCTGCATCATGGCCAGGTTCGTCTTGCCGCAGGCCGAGGGGAACGCCGCGGCGATGTGGTACCGCCTGCCCTCAGGGCTCGTGAGCCGCAGGATCAGCATGTGCTCGGCCATCCAGCCCTCGCGCCTGGCGATGTTCGAGGCGATGCGGAGCGCCAGGCACTTCTTGCCGAGCAGCGCGTTCCCGCCGTAGCCGGATCCGTAGGACCAGATGAGGTTCTCCTCCGGAAAATGGCTGATGTACTTCTGCTCGATCGGCGCGCAGGGCCAGCGCGAGTCCTTCTGGCCTTTCTCGAGCGGTGCGCCGATGGAATGGAGGCAGGGGACGAACTCGCCCGTATCGCCCAATACTTCCAGCACCTTTGAACTGACCCGGGTCATGATGTGCATGTTCACGACCACATAGGGACTGTCGGTCAGTTCCACCCCGATCTTGGCGATGGGCGAGCCGATGGGGCCCATGGAGAAGGGGATCACATACATGGTCCGGCCCTTCATGCAGCCCTTGTAGAGCCCGCGCATGGTCTTCTTGAGCTCGTCGGGATGGACCCAGTTGTTCGTAGGACCTGCCTCGTCCTGCGTCGTGGTGCTGATATAGGTGCGGTCCTCAACGCGGGCGACGTCGCTCGGGTCGGTTCGGAACAGGAAGCTGTTCGGACGCTTTTTGAGCGGGATTGCCATGCCCCGTTCCTTGAGAAGCGCCGTCATCCGGTCATATTCGGCCTTCGACCCGTCGCACCAGACGACGTTGTCGGGAGTGCAGAGGTCCGCCACTTCCTTGACCCAGGCGTTTAGCTTCGGATGTTTCGAGCCGTTCATGGTAGTTCTCTCCTTGCCGGAATGAGCCATGCCGCCGTCACTTCACTTATTCAGAACGGCGATCTGTCCTGTCGTGCGAGTGTCATTATCCGATATTGCCAGGAAAAAAGAAAGGGCCTTCTCGACCGAGCCTGGCCGCCCCGGCGAGGGCGGGAAACAAAAAGGCCGGAACGGGAGTCGTTCCCCGATCCGGCCGTTCCTATCGCAGCTGTCCGGCAAGCTTACGTCGGCTGGGTCAGTTCCAGCGGCGTGATGCCGTTCTGCCGTGTTGCTATCTTTTCGAGGACGAAGAGCAGCTGGCCTTCCTGGACCGTTTCGTTCAGCTTCGCGCAGACCTCGGTGATCTGGCCGTCGAAGGGTGCCAGGATGGCGTTCTCCATCTTCATGGCCTCGAGGTTCGCCATCTCCTCGCCCTTGTGCACGATGTCGCCGGCCTTGACCGGGCCGCGCGCCGGGTTGCCGATCCTCCAGAGGTTGCCGTTGATCGGCGCGCCGATGTCGTTCGGGCCCTTGGCCATGCGGATCTCCGCCTTCTTGGCCCTGGGCGTCAGTACCTCGTAGACCCGCGTCTTGTTGTTCACCCGCATGACCACGTGGATGATGCCCTCGTGCTCCGCGCCAATGGACACCAGCTCGATGGAATAGGGTTTGCCCCAGAGCTCGAAGTCGACCTTGTCGCCCGGGTTCCGGAGACCCGTGCGCCAGACATTGGTCGGCAGCGAGAGCGGCGCCTCGCCGTACTTCCCCCGGAACTCGACGAACTCCAGGGCGTCCTTGGGATGCATGAGGTAGAGGACAAACTCCTCCTCCGTCGATTGCCGGCCGATGGCGGCGTCGAGCTCTCCTCGGATCTTCCCCAGGTCGTCGGAGGCCACCGATTCCAGGGGCGACGATTCCTTCCGCTCCCGGAGCTTCGCATGCCAATCCTCGCCAAAGGTGCTCTGGTAGACCCAGTCAGCGGGCCATCCCACGGGAAGCTTGCCGTAGTTGCCGAGGAGCAGGCTCTTGAAATCGCCCGGCGCCGTCCGGAAGAGCTGCAGGAGCTCGTCCCGCTCCGCCGCGCTCATGGCGTCCATGTCCTGCCCCTTCTCCACGACGAACTTCTCGAAGAGCCGGATGATGTGGGCCACTCCCGCGTCGCCCTTCTCCTTGGCGTAGCGGTTCACGATGCCGCTGCAGGTGACCCAGGTGATCTGGGAGCCCGGCGTGACGTCGAAGTACCTCACCATGCGGTTGTAGAGCGACATGACCGTGAGGATCGCGGGCATAAGATGCAGGAACTCGCCTTTGTCCGCCTGCTCGAAGGAGCTCGGGAACGCGCCGCCGGGCATCTTGTGGCGCGTCACGTTGTGGTCCAGGCCCTTGAAGGGGGATTCGGCCCATTCATAATGATTGATCCACTCACGCACTTTCTGGACCGCGGATTCTGCCTGCCGCCGGTCGAGATGCACCGGGATGCCCGACTCCTCGAAGATGGCGTGGACGGCGAGGATCGGCGAATGGCCGTAGAACCGGACGAGGGAGTCCTCCTCGACGTCGAAGATCTTCGCGCCCGCTCGGGCAGCCGCAAGGAAGGCCGGGACAGCGAGTCCGTCGGTGATATGCCGGTGATAGTTGACCACCATGTCCGGATAGGCCTGCTTGATAGCGTCGATGAGATTGCCGATGCGGGTCACGTCGCCCACGCCGGCCATGTCCTTGACGCAGAGCACGATCTCGTTCGTCCCGCCGCAGAGCGATACGATGTCCTTGACCACGCCCAGGTAGTAGGCGTTAGTGGCCCAGTCCGCGGCCGTGAAGGAGATGGTCGGCTCGAAGAGGCGGCCGCGCTTCATGACCACCTCGGCCACGGCGCGCATGTTCCGCACGTCGTTCAGGAAGGAGAAGCACCGCCACACGTCAATGTCCACGCGGGAGATGACGTGCTCGATCACGTTCTTGGGATAGGGCCGGTAGCCGAAGAGATTGGTCTCGCGGATGAGCGTCTGCTGCAGCACGTTCGGCATCAGCTCGCGCAGGATGGCGCCTTCCTCGAAGGGGCTCTCGCGCCGGTTCATGATGCCCACGTGCCACCGCGCGCCGCCGTGTGTCTCCGCGCTGAAGAGGCCCATGGTGTTGTAAAAGGGCGCCAGGGTCTTGAGGTCGTAGATGCGGTGGCGGTTCTTGAAGTCCGACTGGCCCGCGTCGCGCATCCCGACGGAGGTGAGGCACACCCCCTTGATCCGGCGGACGGCGGAGACGATCTCCTTCGCCGCCATGCCCGGCCGCACAAATACCTTGTCGCTCTTGCTCATCCTGTCCTCTGCTCCTTGCCCCGGAGGTGCTTCCTCGCGGGAGCGCCCTTCTGGGTCACCTTCAGGTCCCGGATCAGTCCGTCGGCGATAGAATAGATCCACCCGTGGATGTAAAGCTTCCTCCCCCGCTGCCAGGCCTTCTGCACGATCGTATTGTGCGCCAGGTTCTCCACCTGCTGCTTGACGTTCAGCTCGCACATCTGGTCAAGCGTGGGGCTCTTGTGCTTCCGCATCGACACCCGGACGTTCTCGAGCCAGTGCTCCAGGACCCCGGAGGTGGTGTTCCGCTTCACCGCCGCGATGCCACCGCAGCCGTAGTGGCCGCAGACGATGATATGCCGGACGTTGAGGACCTCGACGGCGTACTGGAGCACGCACATCAGGTTCATGTCCGTGTTGATGACCTGGTTGGAAATGTTCCGGTGGACGAAGACCTCGCCGGGCAGCAGCCCGGTTATCTGGTTCGCCGGCACCCGGCTGTCGGAGCAGCCGATCCACAAGTACTTCGGATGCTGCTGCCGCCGGAGCTTCTCGAAGAAGCCCGGGCTCTCGACCTCGACCTTCCGCGCCCACTCCTTGTTGTTGTCCAGCAGGCGGAGGATGTCCTTCATGCGCTAGACCTCGTGAGACGTGAATCGTGAACGGTTATTGGCCTTCTGCGTCTCACGTCTCACGTCTCCCGTCTTACGTCTCATGCCGTATCTACATCACATCCACTTCTGCGGCCCCAGCGCCGAGATCTCGGCAACGTACCGCGCGATCTTGAGCACTTCGTCCTCGGCGTTCTTTTCCGGGAACATGGAAACCAGCTCGTCCATGTGCTCTTCGATGAAGCGAGTCGAGAACTCGCCGGAGATGAACTGGGGATGCCGGATGATGGCCAGGAGGAGCGGCGAGAGCGTCTTCACGCCTTCCACACGCAGGTTCCTGCCGAGCGAACGGTCCATCACGCTGATGGCGTGGTTCCGGTCCGCGCCGGCCGTCATGAGCAGCATAAAGAGCGAATCGTAGTACGGCGGGATATCGCCTCCCTCGTAGACGCCCGATGCCACGCGCACGTTCGGCCCCATGGGCACCTGCAGCCTGCTGATGGTGCCGAAGGACGGGCTGAAGGTCCGGGGATCCTCGGCGTTCAGCCGGACCTCAAGGGCCCAGCGGTTCGGCCGGATGTCCGCCTGGGTGAAGGGCAGTTTCTTGCCCATGGCCACATCGAGCATGATGCTTACGATGTCAAGGCCGGTGATGAGCTCGCTGATGCCGTGCTCCACCTGGAGCCGCGTGTTCACCTCGAGGAAGTAGAACTTGCGTGTGGCGTTGTCGAAAATGTACTCCACCGTGCCGGCAGTGCTGTAGCCGATCTCGCGCATGAGCCGCGTGGCGGTGAAGCAGATCTCCTGCCGAAGCCCCTCGTCGAGGGTTGGCGACGGAGCCTCCTCGATGATCTTTTGGTTCCTGCGCTGGAGCGTGCACTCGCGCTCATAGAGGTGAACTACGTTCCCGTGGCTGTCCGCCACGATCTGCACCTCGATATGCCGGCCCCGCTCGATGTACTTCTCGACGAGGATCGTATCGTCGCCGAAGGACTTCTTCGCCTCGGACCGCGCCTGGGCCAGGCCCTGCGCCAGCTGGTCATCGCTCTCGACCTTCACCATGCCCTTGCCGCCGCCGCCCGCCGACGCCTTGATCATGATGGGGTAGGCGACGTCGTCCTTCTTCATCCAGGCCTTGATCTGGGCAACATCCGTCACCGCGTCGATGCCCGGGATGGTCGGCACATTGGCCTTCTTGGCCAGCGCCTTGGCCTCGATCTTGTCGCCCAGCATGCTGATGACCCTGGGTGACGGCCCGATCCAGGTGAGCCCAGCGTCGATAACCTTTTGCGCGAACTCGGCGTTCTCCGCCAGGAACCCCCAGCCGGGATGGATGGCGTCGGATTTGCTCCGGACGGCGGCGTCGATCATCTTGTCCATGTTCAGGTAGGATTCCGCAGGGGGCGCGTCGCCGATATGGACCGCCTCGTCGGCCATGAAGACGTGGTGGGCTAGCCGGTCCGGCGTGCTGTAGACCGCAGTAGTCGCGATCCTGCGGTCCCGGCAGGTATGCATGATCCTGACTGCGGGTACGCCGCGGTTGGCGATCAGCACTTTCTGGATGGTTCTGCTGCTCATCGGGTTAAGGCCTTTCCTGTGAGATTCCGGGCACGAAACGGCCTGGAAGAGCGTACATTATTTTCGAAAGGCAACCTTTTGTCAAGACCTGTTTTGGTCCGCGGCCGCCCTTATGAGCAGACACAGGCTGACCGTCGACAGCGGTTGCATCGGTTCCTGCCGGAGGGGTACTATGGGCTCTGTTCCGGAGAAGAGAGAGGAGAGCGGGATGGGAGCGACACGGGAGCAGATCGAGATCGCCGTAAAGAAGGCCGTTCGGGACAGCCGCCTTTCCTGCGAAGCGGCACATGCGATTGGGAAAGAGTTGAACGTCCCGCTGCAGGCGATCGGAGCGGTCTGCAATGAACTGAAGGTCAAGATCACGACCTGCCAGCTCGGCTGCTTTTGACGTCAGGGAGTTCCGCGGTCGGGATGCGATATCGGCGGCATGCTGCACCCAGCGCTGTAGCAGGTGCTGCGGTTCTTGCCTGCCGCCTTGGACTGGTAGAGAGCGATGTCGGCTTCGTTGATCAGTTCGTTGATCGTCTTCTGCTCTTCGCCCGCCATGGACGCGATGCCCAGGCTGATCGTGATCTTCTCTTCGGGGTGGTTCAGCTTCACCGTGAAGGGGTACTCCTCGACGGCGTTGCGGAGACGCTCGGCCACGGCCTGGGCCTCTGCGAGCGTGGTTTCGGTCAGCAGCACGGAGAACTCTTCGCCGCCGTAACGGAAACAGATGTCGGTGCTGTCGGTGCGGCATGCGGACCTGAGCAGCGGTCCCATCTGGGAGATCAGCCTGCTTCCCTCCAGGTGGCCGTAACGGTCATTGACCCGCTTGAAGTCGTCGATGTCCACCATGATGAACGCGAACTCCCGTCCCGTCCGGACCTTCCTGCGGACCTCCTCGGCCAGTTTTTCCATCAGCACGCGGTAGTTCAGGAGGCCTGTCAGTTCGTCCACGCGCGACAGTTCAAGAGTCTTCCGGAACAGCTCGGCCTTCTCGAAACCTGCCGAGATGAGCGGCGCCAGCGTGCGGAGCGTATCAAGGTCCTCGACCCGGAACGCTCTGGGGTTCGCGTGGCTGAAGCCCATGACGCCGATGACGCGGCTTTCGTTCTTGAGGGAAATCCCCAGATAGCTTCCGGGGCGCTCCGGTTCTTCGGGAAAGTGGAAGAAGCCGTCGTAGAGAGCGGCATCCTGCAGGAAGACCGGCTCCCCCGTCGCAGCAATGGTCCCGGGGACGCCGTTGTCGAAGTACAGGACATCGAAGGATGCGTTTCTGAAAAGCGGGCCGGTGTAGTAGAACGGTTCCAGGCCGGTCATATCCTTCTTCACGACATAGACCGATGCGTCCTGGAACCGGACCTCCTTGTTGATGACCGACACGATCTTCTTCATGAGATCGAACGGCTCCGTCTCCGACGCAATGATCCGCCCGATTTCGTAGAAAAGATGGTTTTCCGTCAGTTTTCGCTGGAAGAGGACCCGATAGTCCCGTCTGACCGCCGTGACCGCGGCAGCCTTCTTCGGCGCAATCTTCTTCTTGCCCGACGCCTTCCTGCGAACCGTCTTTCCGGATGTTCCTGTTTTCTTCTTTCTTGGCATGGAGCGTCCCAGCTTCGCGGCGTACGTGACGCCGGACCAAGGGCATTCACCGCAGCCCATTATACCACAGATTATTTTTTCTATTACAAGTAAATTCTTTCTTCCCATGCATCAGGCGGCGCGCTCCCGGGCAAGGGGCCGGAAGGATAGGCGCCTCCCTTCGGCGTCCACGACCACGCGGGAACCCTCCTCCACCTCTCCTCGAAGGATCTTCGCCGCCAGCGGGTTCAGCACGTCCCGTTGGATCACCCGCTTGAGTGGCCGCGCGCCGAAGACGGCGTCGAACCCCTCCTCGGCAAGAAGCTGCCGTGCCGCATCGGTCAGCTCGATCTCGATCTTGCGGTCCGCCAGACGCTTCTGGACCAGACCGACCTGGATGTCCACGATGCGTTTGAGCGCCTCGGCATCGAGGGGATGGAAGATGACCGTTTCGTCAACGCGGTTCAGAAACTCCGGTCGGAAATGCTGCCGCATCGCCTCGGTCACACGCCTCCGCATCTCCTCCTCGTCGTTCTGATAGTCCTGGATGAACTGGCTTCCGATGTTCGAGGTCATGATGACCACAGTGTTCTTGAAGTCCACGGTCCTACCGTGGCCGTCGGTCAGCCGGCCGTCGTCCAGCAGCTGCAGCATGACGTTGAACACTTCGGGATGGGCCTTCTCGATCTCGTCGAAGAGGACCACGGCATAGGGCCGCCGGCGAACGGCCTCGGTAAGCTGGCCTCCCTCGTCGTAACCTACATACCCAGGAGGCGCTCCGATGAGCCTGGATACGGTGTGGCGCTCCTGGTATTCAGACATGTCGATACGGATCATCGCCTGCTCATCGTCGAAAAGGAACTCGGCAAGCGCGCGGGCCAGTTCGGTCTTCCCGACGCCTGTCGGCCCCATGAAGATGAAGCTGCCGATCGGCCGGTTCGGGTCCTGGATCCCCGCGCGCGCCCTCCGGACCGCATCGGACACGGCGGTTATCGCCTCGTCCTGGCCCACGACGCGAAGCCGGAGCCGCTCCTCCATGTGGATCAGCTTGTGCTTCTCCCCTTCCAGCATCCTGCTGACCGGCACGCCGGTCCATTTGGACACGATCTCGGCCACGTCCTCATCGTCGACCTCTTCTTTCAGGATCTTCCGCTGCGACTGGATAGCCTCCAGCCTGCCCGATTCCGCGTCGAGGCGCTTCTGCAGCTCAAGGAGCTTTCCGTAGCGCAGCTCCGCCGCCCTCCCGAGATTGCCTTCGCGCTCGGCCTTTTCGGCCTCGGTCTTCGCCCGTTCGATGGCTTCCTTCGTGGACCGGATCGACTGGATGGCCTCCTTTTCCGCCTGCCACTGGGCCTTGAGCCCGCTCCTCGTCTCGGCGAAGCCCGAGATCTCCTTCTCGATCTTTGCGAGCCGGTCGGCGGAAGCGGGATCGCTCTCCTTCTTGACCGCTTCGCGCTCGATCTCAAGCTGCCGGATCCGGCGCTCTACTTCGTCCAGTTCCGTCGGCATGCTGTCGATCTCCATGCGGAGGCGCGACGCAGCCTCGTCGATCAGGTCGATGGCCTTGTCCGGCAGGAAGCGATCGGCAATGTACCGGTGTGACAGCACGGCGGCGTTCACCAGCGCCGAGTCCTTGATCTTGACGCCATGGTGCACCTCGTACTTCTCCTTGAGCCCCCGCAGGATGGAGATGGTGTCCTCGACCGACGGTTCGCGCACCATGACCGGCTGAAACCGCCGCTCCAATGCCGGGTCCTTCTCGATATACTTCCGGTACTCGTTCAGCGTCGTTGCCCCCACGCAGCGCAGCTCGCCGCGCGCGAGCGCCGGTTTCAGCATGTTCGACGCGTCCATGGAACCCTCTGCCGCCCCGGCGCCGACAACCGTATGCAGTTCATCGATAAAGAGGACGACCTCGCCGCTCGCCTCGGTGACTTCCTTCAGCACCGCCTTGAGCCTGTCCTCGAATTCTCCGCGGTACTTGGCCCCGGCGATGAGCGCGCCCATGTCGAGCGCGACCACGCGCTTGTTCTTCAGGCCCTCGGGCACATCGCCCGAGACCACGCGTTGTGCCAGGCCCTCTGCGATGGCCGTCTTGCCGACGCCCGGTTCGCCGATCAGCACCGGATTGTTCTTGGTCCTTCTGGACAGGACCTGCACCACGCGGCGGATCTCCTCGTCCCTGCCGATGACGGGATCGAGCCTTCCCCGCCGCGCCATGTCCGTCAGGTCCCTGCCGTACTTGGTCAGCGCCTGGTACTTGTCCTCAGGATTCTGGTCGACAACCCGCTGCGATCCCCGTATGTCGACGAGGACCGCGAAGATCCTCTCCTTCGTGACACCATGTCGTCTCAGCACCTGCCGGGCATCACCGTCGCTGTCCGCCGCCGCAATGAGGAGATGCTCCGTGCTCAAGTACTCGTCCTTGAGGCGTGTTGCTTCCTCTTCAGCCTTGTCGAAGAGCCGGTTCAGGCGCGGCGACAGGTAGGACTGTACAAGACCATCGACCTTCGGCAGCCGTGCCACCACAGCTTCGATGTCGGTCCTGATGGTGGTGGGGTCTGCCCCCAGCTTCTTCAGCACCGGCGCAACAACCCCGTCCTGCTGGTCGAGCAGGGCGAGCAGGAGATGCTCAACCTCGATCTGCTGGTTCCGGCCCTTGGCCGCGATGTCCTGGGCGGCCTGGACCGCCTCCTGGGATTTCAGGGTGAATCTATCGAATCGTGCCATACCATCCTCCGAACTCGTCACTGGCCTTTCTTTACGATGATCTTTCGCACCGGCACAAGGGCGTTCCGCGCCTCCTGCCTGCGAGCCACTTCGCGCTGCAGCTCTTCGCGGAGCAGCTGCATGGTCTGTTCCATCTCCTGTTGCATCCGCTCGATCTTCTCTCGCATGGACAGGATGATCTCCACTCCTGCCAGGTTCACGCCGAGCTCCCGCGTGAGCCGCAGGATGAGCTCAAGCTTTTCCACGTCCTCATCGGAGAAGAGCCTCGTGTTGCCGCCGCTTCGTTTCGGCTTGATGAGACCTTCGCGCTCGTAGAGCCGGAGCGTCTGGGGATGGATCCCCAGCATTTCCGAAACCACGCTGATCATGTAGAGCTTATGACCTCTTGCTACCATGTTTGACTCCAGACGCTCCGCTTCGTAACTCAGCCTCTTTTCCGGAAGCCCCGGAACGTGATGTTCTGCCGCGGGTTCGACGGATAAATCAGGTCAAACTCACGCAGAAGCTCCTTCCCCCGCTCGCCGATACCGGTCGGCGTCACAACCTGGATGGTCACATAATGGTCGCCGACCCCGCCACCGCCAAAATGAGGAACGCCCTTCCCTTTGAGCTTGAGCTGCTGTCCGGACTGCACGCCCGCCGGAAGGCTCAGCATCACGGTCCCATCCACTGTAGGGATCTCGATCTTCTCTCCCAGAGCGCCCTCCTTCATCGTGACCTTCGCTTCCGAATAGAGGTTGTCGCCCTTCCGCTCGAAATAGGGATGGGGCCTGACGCGGGTGACGATATAGACATCGCCCTGCGGACCGCCGTGCGTCCCCGCACCTCCCATTCCCGCCATGCGCACCCGGGAGCCGTTGTCCACGCCTGGAGGTATCTTCACGTTGATGCGCTCCTGGCGTGGCACCGCGCCGCGGCCGCCGCAGGACTTGCAGGGGTTCGGATTGACCACGCCCTCGCCGTGGCAGGTTGGGCAGGTCTGGGCGAACTGCATGAAGCCCCGTCCGGACTGGACCGATCCGGTTCCCCGGCAGGTCTGGCATGTCTTTGGCGATGTGCCGGGCTGGGCCCCGCTCCCGCCGCAGGTCGGACAGATCACCTCGCGCTGCAGGTCTACCTGCATGGTCCTTCCATAGATGGCGTCCTCGAGATCGACCTCGACCGCGTAGGTGACATCTTCCCCCTTTTCCGGTCCCGCTGGTCGACGTGCCGCCCGCTCTCCGAAAATAGTTCCAAAGATATCCTCGAAACCCCGGCCGCCACCGAAGAATTCTGGTCCCGGCCCCTGCCCGCCGAAACCTTCGAAGCCGTAAGCGCCGCCAGGCCCTCCTTGTTGACCGAAGCCCGCATCAAATGCCGCATGGCCGAACTGGTCGTACTGTTTCCGCTTCTTTGCATCCGAAAGCACCTCGTAGGCCTCGTTCAGTTCTTTGAACTTCTGTTCGGCCGCCTTGTCGCCGGGGTTCACGTCGGGATGGTATTTGCGCGCGAGTTTCCGGAAAGCCTTCTTGATCTCGGCATCCGGTGCGCCCTTGCTTACGCCAAGGACTTCGTAATAGTCTCTCTTTGTCGTATTTGCCATATTCAGCGCCTGTATTTATAACGTTTACATTATAAAATATGAGTGCATTATTGTCAAGTTACGAGACAAAAAATATAAGCTATGGACTAAATAAGCTTTTTTAATACTGATCGGGCCATTTCACCTACCATTATCGATTCAAACTGATTGCCCGCGTAGACCCATGCTTCCATTCTGTCCGTATTCATACCGGCGACGACTGTTCGTACCCGGTCGCGATATTCGACCGTCCAGCACCTGGCCGCTTCGCCAGTTGACCATATCTTCTCAACAAGGCCCAGCCCACGTATCCTGACCAGCGGGTTCTTGTCGACAAGGGAGGATATGACGATCTTCTGGAACCCCGATGACGCCACCGGGTCGGCGTCGGCAATGCGGCCGAGCGCATAGACCACCCCCGGCCGGAACACCTCTTCCTCGATATCATAGACCTGGGCAATAAGCGGCACAATATCGGCGAAGCGCGGCGGGTCGGCGCTCACGATCTCGCCGAGCAGCTCAGGCGCCGACCAACCGATGCCGCCGGACTCGTCGGAGAGAGACCAGAGGAGCTTCCGGCAGGTGTCCCGGAGAAACTCGTGGTCCCTTTTGACCATTGCCCGCGCAACGAGCCCAGTTGCCCTGATCGCCCGCCAGCCGACAAGCGTCTCCTTGTCGTAGGC
>JBAIYC010000296.1:0-2220 GCA_037916085.1 Nitrospirota bacterium
GTGCGGAGTGGTCAATCCCCGACCCGATCGAGATGCCATGGTAGGCGGAACAGGGATCGAACCTGTGACCCCAGCCTTGTAAGGGCTGTGCTCTCCCAGCTGAGCTATCCGCCCGTTTCCGCCGCAACGGAAGTATAAATATCTATTATTCGCCCTGCAAAGTCAAGGGAAATTTCGAGTTCCCTTCGCCGCCGCGAGGGAGGTCACTGTTTCGTCTTCTCTCCGAGCAGATCTTTCACCGTGTCCCAAAAGCCCTTTGCCAGGGGCTGGCAGTTGTCGGTGGCAAGGCAGTCGAACTCCTTCAGGAGCTCTTTCTGCTTCGCCGTGAGTTTCGTCGGCACCTCGACGACAATCCTGCAGATCTGGTCAGCGGCGCCCGTGCGCTGCAGGTAGGGGAAGCCTTTTCCGCGTAGCCGGAAAAGCTGACCCGGCTGGGTCCCCTGCGGGATCTTGAGCTTTTCCTTCCCCTTGAGCGTGGGGATCTCGATCTCCGTTCCGAGCGCGGCCTGGGCGAAGCTGAGCGGCACGTCGAGAATGATATCTTGCCCGTCCCGCTTGAAGAGAGCGTGCGTTTCGACGGTCAGATAGATATAGAGGTCGCCGGGAGGCCCGCCGAATTCGCCGAGCTCGCCCTCGCCGGAGAGCCGGATGGTGTTGCCTGTCTCCACGCCTGCCGGGATCTTGACCGAAAGCGTGCGCTCCCGCTCCACGCGCTTCTGGCCGCGACAGGTTCCGCAGGGATCGGTGATCACCTTCCCCTCGCCAGCGCACCGCGAGCAGGTGCGCGTGATGCTGAAGAAGCCCTGCTGAATGCGGATCTGGCCCGCTCCGCGGCATTGCGGGCAGGTGGCGACGCTGTCACGAGACTTCGCTCCGGTCCCGTCGCAGTCGGGGCAGCGCTCGCGCCGGGGAATGCGGATCTTCGTGCTTGTACCGAAGGCCGCGTCTTCGAAGGAAATGGTGAGATTGTAGCGGACATCATCGCCGGCAACGGCGCGGGAGCGTCCCCGGCCGCCTCCGAAGAACTCCCCGAAGATGTCACCGAAGATGTCGCCCATGCCCATGCCGGCACCGAATCCGCCCGGGCCGCCCGGGCCCGCCGCGCCGGGCGCGACCCCGTACTGGTCGTAGTAGGCGCGTTTCTCCGGGTCGGACAACACCTCGTAGGCGTGGCCAATCTCCTTGAATTTGTCCTCTGCCGCCTTGTTTCCGGGGTTCTTGTCGGGATGGTACTGGACGGCAAGGCGCCGGAACGCGCGTTTGATCTCAGCTTCACTTGCGTTACGATGCACGCCCAGGAGTTCGTAGAAGTCTTTCGCCATAGTTCCTTCGATGCAGTTGGAGGAGCCGCGGGCGGACGCGCATGGACACGGCAGGGCGCGTCACCGCCCGGATCGAGCGACCCCGCATTCCTTGATCGCCCGAACGCGCAGATGGATTCGTGCTGTTACCCCTGTCCTCGCGGCTTCTGCGGCTGCCTGCCCTTTCTTCAAAAAAAGAGGATAGCAGGTTTCCCGCTATCCTCGTATCGCCGGTTGAGTGCTACTTCTTGTCCTTGTCCACTTCCTCGAACTCGGCGTCCACGACCTTCTCGTCGGTCTTGGCGCCACCCGTCTGTGCGCCGGCACCAGCGCCTGCTGCACCGCCCTTGTCGCCGCCCATCTTCGAGTAGATCTCTTCGGCGATCTTATGGGACGCCTTGGCGAGGTCTGCCACCGCCTTCTTGATGGCATCGATCTCCTGACCGTCCTTGACCGCCTTGACCGCCTCGATGGCCTTCTGAACGTCGGCCTTCTCCGAGTCGGAGAGCTTCGTGCCGTAGTCGGACATGGACTTCTCAACGGAGTAGACCAGCGTGTCTGCCTCGTTCCGCGCCTCGGCGAGCTCCTTCTTCTTCTTGTCCTCGGCAGAATGGGCCTCGGCTTCCTTGATGGCCTTGTCGATCTCGTCCTTGCTCATGCCGCTGGACGCGGTGATCTTGATGGACTGCTCCTTGCCCGTGCCGAGGTCCTTTGCCAGCACATGCACGATGCCGTTCGCATCGATGTCGAAGGTGACCTCGATCTGCGGGACGCCGCGTGGCGCCGGCGGGATGCCGACGAGCTCGAAGCGGCCGAGGGTCTTATTGTCCGAGGCCATCTCGCGCTCGCCCTGAAGCACGTGGATCGAGACGGCCGTCTGGTTGTCTGATGCCGTGGAGAAGACCTGGCTCTTCTTGGT